>CAIXAY010000307.1 GCA_903917505.1 uncultured beta proteobacterium
CAACCTGATTCCGTTCAACCCGTTTCCCGGCACCGTCTATCGCCGTTCGCCGGCGCCGCGCATCCGGCGCTTTGCCGAGATCCTGATGGCCGCCGGAATCGTCACGACGACCCGCAAGACGCGCGGCGACGACATCGATGCGGCCTGCGGCCAATTGGCCGGACAGGTGCTCGACAAGACGCGCCGGACGGCGCGCCTGGCCATTGCTTTGCATGAAATCAGGACGCGATGAACACAACACGCTTGCTTGCCGCTCTAACGCTCATCGTGGCCTTCGTCGCGACGCTGCCGTCGGCGCTGGCGCAGACGGCAGCTCCGCAGGCTCCCGAGACCTTTTCGCCGTCCACGTCGATACCCAAGGATGCGCATACGCGTGCGCAGGTTCATACCGAGCTTGGCTCGCTCTACTTTCAGAACGGCAACCTGATCGTCGCGCTTGAAGAACTGACCATCGCCACCTCGATCGATCCGAACTATGCGCCGGCGTTCAGCACGCGCGGGCTCGTCCTTTACTACATCAAGGAATTCGAATCCGCCGACAAGGACTTCCGGCGCGCCCTGAGCCTTGATGAGAAGGATCCGGAGATCAGCAACAACTACGGCTGGTTCCTCTGCCAGATCGGCCGCGAGAAGGAGTCGATCGCGCAGTTTCAGCGGGCGATCAAGAATCCGCTCTATCAGACGCCGGAAGTGGCCTACCTGAACGCGGGTGCGTGCTTCCTGAAGCTAGGCGACTTGGCGTCGGCCGACGATTATGTCCGGCGCAGCCTGCGTCTTTCGCCCGACAATCCGAAAGCCCTGTTTCAACTGGCCAGCATCAGTTACAAGCGCGGCAATTACGATGCCGCCGCGCAGCATCTGAAGAACGTCGTTCGCCTGAGCGATCCGAGCGCCGAGACGCTCTGGTTGTATCTGCGCGTTTCCCGGCGCTTGAACGACGATCAGGCCGAAAGCAGCTTCGCGGCCCAGTTGCGGCGAAAATTTCCTGACTCGCCCGAGTATGAGCAATTGCTGAAAGGAAATTACGAATGAGCGGGCAGATCGTTCCCCTCAGCGTGAACGGCGACGCCGCGTCGGTGGACCCGGCGCACAGTGAAGCTCAGAAAGCGCCGGTGGAGGCGGTGCCGGCCATGAGCGTCGGCCAGCAACTGCGCGCGGCGCGCATGAGCCAGGGGCTCAGCGCCGCTGACGTCGCCAAGAAGCTCAAGCTCAGCCCGCATCAGGTCGAAGCGATGGAGGCGGACGACTGGTCGCGTCTGCCATGCAATACGATCATCCGCGGCTTCGTGCGCAACGATGTGCGCCTGCTCGGCCTCGATTCCGACGCCTTGATGGCCGCGCTCGACCGGCTGCACATGCCGCACACGCCGGAACTCGAGATCTCGGCGGGAACCAATGTGCGGGTTCCGCAAGAAGGCGTGGTCGAGCGGCGCGACTATCTGCGGGTGTTTTCCGGGCTGCTCGTGCTGGCTCTCGCCGTATTGTCCTATTTCTTCTTCCCGCAAGATTTGATGCAGTCGACGGTGGCCGCGCTCAAAGCGCTGACACAATCGCGCGGCGCGACCGTAGCGCAAGCCGTTCCGGCGCCCGCTCCGGCCAGCACGCCGGAAACCGTGGCCGCTCCGGCGACCGCGGCGCCGGCCGGCGAAGCGGCGCTGCCGTCAATCCAGCCAGTGGCCGTTCCCGCCCAGGCCGTGCCGCCGGCCGGCAGCGCGCCCGCCGACGCGCCGGCGCGCAACAGCCTCAAGTTCGCCTTCGGCCAGCCCTCCTGGGTGGAGGTTCGCGACCGCACCGGTCAGGTGATTTTTTCGCAGTTGTGCCCGCCCGGCAGCGAGCGTGAAATCGAGGGGCAACCGCCTTTCGCGCTGGTCGTCGGCAATGCCAGCCATGTGACCCTGCAGTACCAGGGCAAGCCGGTCGAACTGTCCAAGCGCAGCAAGGAAGACGTGGCGCGTGTTACCGTTGAGTGAGAGTGAAGGTTTGTCGGACAATCCCCTAGCCAGCAGCAGTGCTGCACGTCGCCGGGCGACGCGCGCGGTCCGCATCGGTCCGGTGACCGTCGGCGGCGACTCGCCCGTGGTCGTCCAGTCGATGACCAATACCGATACCGTGGACGTGCTGAAGACCGCCATCCAGTGCGCCGAGCTCGCGCGCGCCGGCTCGGAACTCGTGCGCATCACCGTGAATACGCCCGAGGCAGCAGCTGCCGTGCCGCATATCCAGGCGCGTCTCGAGCGCATGGGCGTCAGCGTGCCGCTGATCGGCGACTTTCATTACAACGGCCATCGCCTGCTCGCCGACTATCCCGAGTGCGCGCAGGTCCTGGCCAAATACCGCATCAATCCGGGCAATGTCGGGCACGGCAGGAAACGTGACGAGCAGTTCTCGCAGATGGTGGAAATCGCCTGCCGCCATGACAAGCCGGTGCGCATCGGCGTGAACTGGGGCAGCCTCGACCAGGATCTCCTGGCGCGCATCATGGACGAAAACGCGACGCGCGCCGAACCGATGGACGCCATCGAAGTCATGCGCGAAGCGATGGTCGCCTCGGCGCTCGAATCGGCGGCGCGGGCCGAGGAGATCGGCCTGCCCGGCGATCACATCATCCTGTCGTGCAAGGTCTCGGGCGTGCAGGACCTGATCGCCATTTACCGCGAACTGTCGCGCCGTTCCGACTACGCCTTGCATCTGGGCCTGACCGAAGCCGGCATGGGTTCGAAGGGCATCGTCGCGTCGACCGCGGCGATGGCCGTGCTGCTGCAGGAAGGCATAGGCGACACCATCCGCGTTTCGCTGACCCCCGAACCGGGTGGAGAGCGCACGCAGGAAGTCATCGTCGCGCAGGAGATGCTGCAGACCATGGGCCTGCGCGCCTTCACGCCGATGGTCGCGGCCTGCCCGGGCTGCGGCCGCACGACCAGCACCTTCTTCCAGGAACTCGCCCAGTCGATCCAGAGCCATGTCCGCGCGCACATGCCGCAGTGGCGCGTCGATTATGACGGTGTCGAGTACATGACGCTGGCCGTGATGGGCTGCATCGTCAACGGCCCGGGCGAGAGCAAGCACGCCAACATCGGCATCAGCCTGCCGGGCACCGGCGAAGCGCCGGCGGCGCCGGTCTTCGAGGACGGCGTCAAGACGGTGACGCTGCGCGGCGACAATATCGCAGAAGAATTCACCGCCATCGTCGAACGCTACGTGGCACGCACCTACAAGAGAAAGATCGCCTGACCATCATGAGCCAAACCATCCAGTCCGTGCGCGGGATGAACGACATCCTGCCCGGCGAGGCCGAATTCTGGGAGCTTTTCGAGGACACCATACGCTCCTGGCTGAAGAGCTATGGCTACAAGCCGATCCGTCTGCCTATCGTCGAGCCGACGCCGCTGTTCAAGCGCGCCATCGGCGAAGTGACCGACATCGTCGAAAAGGAGATGTATTCCTTCACCGACAGCCTCAATGGCGAACTGCTGACCCTGCGCCCGGAAGGCACGGCCGGCTGCGTGCGCGCGCTGATCCAGCACAAGCTCGCGGCGCAGCAGCCACAGCGCCTCTACTCCATGGGCCAGATGTTCCGCCACGAGCGGCCGCAAAAAGGGCGTTACCGCCAGTTCAACCAGGTCGGTGTCGAGTCCTTCGGCTATGCCGGCCCCGACATCGACGCCGAGCAGATCCTGATGGGCGCGCGCCTGTGGGATGACCTCGGCCTCGACGGCATCGCGCTGCAGTTGAACTCGCTCGGCCAGCCGGACGAGCGCGCCAATCACCGCGTCGAACTCATCGCGCATTTCGAGAAACATGCCGACGTGCTCGACGAGGAAGCGAGGCGGCGCCTGCATACCAACCCGCTGCGCATCCTCGACAGCAAGAATCCGTACATGCAGGAGGTGATCGCCGCGGCGCCGAAGCTGATCGACCACCTCGGCCCCGAATCGCTGGCGCATTTCGAAGGCGTGCAGCAGGTCCTGCGCGACGCCGGCCTGCCATTCACGATCAATCCGCGCCTGGTGCGCGGCCTCGACTATTACAACCTCACCGTTTTCGAGTGGGTCACCGACCGACTCGGCGCGCAGGGCACGGTCTGCGCCGGCGGCCGCTACGATGCGCTGGTCGAGCAGCTCGGCGGCAAGCCGACGCCGGCCTGCGGCTTTGCCATGGGCGTCGAGCGCCTGCTCGCGCTGCTGCGCGAAGCGGGCGGCGAACCGGCGCTCGAGGGCATCGACGTCTATCTCGTGCATCAGGGCGAAGCGGCTTCGCGCATGGCGCCGCGCGTTGCCGAAGGCCTGCGCGACCACGGCATCGACGTGCTTTTCAATTGCGGTGGCGGCAGCTTCAAATCGCAGATGAAGAAAGCCGACGCCTCGGGCGCCGCATTCGCCGTTATCATCGGCGATGACGAAGCGCTGGCCGGTGAAGTGACGCTCAAGCCCTTGCGCAGCCAGGGCGATCAGCCGAACGAACAGAAGCGCGTCGGCGTCGATGCGCTGGCCGATGAAATCATGAACTCATTTATAGACTGGGAAGAAGAGTAATGGCGACCTACGACCTCGAAGAGCAGGAACAACTTGACGAAATCAAGGTGTGGTGGAAACAGCACGGCAACCTGTTGATCAACGTCCTCACCGGTGCCGCGCTGATCGTCATCGCGTGGCAGGGCTGGAACTGGTATCAGCGCAATCAGTCGGCGCAGGCCGCCAACGTCTTCAATGTGCTGCACAACGCGGCGCAGGACAAGGATACGCAACGCTTGAAGGCGGCCAGCGGTGAGTTGGTCGAGAAGTTCGGCGGCACCGCCTACGCCTCGCTGGGCGCACTGACCACCGCCA
>CAIXAY010000308.1 GCA_903917505.1 uncultured beta proteobacterium
AAGAAAATGGCGGCGCTTTGCGACGTCTGGGTGATGGACGCTTTCGGCACCGCGCACCGCGCCGAGGGCACGACCTACGGCATGGGCAAGTACGCCAAGGTCGCCTGCGCCGGCCCCTGCGTCTCTTCCGAACTCGAAGCGCTGACCAAGGCGCTGGCGCATCCGGCTCGGCCGATGGTAGCCATCGTCGGCGGCTCCAAGGTGTCGACCAAGGTGACCGTGCTCGAAAGCCTGGCCAACAAGGTCGATCAGCTGGTCGTCGGCGGCGGCATCGCCAACACCTTCCTGCTGGCTTCGGGCAAGAAGATCGGCAAGTCGCTCGCCGAGCACGACCTCGTCGAGCAGGCGAAAGCGGTGATGGCCAAGGTCAAGGTGCCGCTGCCCACCGACGTGGTCTGCGCCAAGGAATTTTCAGCGACCGCCAAGGCGACGGTCAAGAGCATAGCCGACGTTGCCGACGACGACATGATCCTCGACATCGGCCCGGTCTCGGCCAAGGCGCTGGCGGACATCGTCGCCGCGGCCGGCACCGTGGTGTGGAACGGCCCGGTCGGCGTTTTCGAGATGGAGGCGTTTGCCAACGGCACCAAGGTGCTGGCCGCCGCGATCGCCAGTTCGAAGGCCTTCACGCTGGCCGGCGGCGGCGATACAGTCTCGGCGATCAACCTTTTCAAGATCGAGGACAAGGTCGGCTACATCTCGACCGCCGGCGGCGCCTTCCTCGAATTTCTCGAGGGCAAGCGCCTGCCCGCCGTCGAGATCCTCGAATCCCGCTTCAAGGACTGATTGACCAGGCGGCCCGCCGGGGCCGCCTGCGCAGCTCCGCCAAGCCAATGACATTGGCAAATACTTTGGCGCCCAGTCCGGACAAAGCCAATCCATCATTCTTGGCCTCAAGAAATAACCAGGTAAAGCCTTCATGACCATCGATCCAAAATTGCTGAACAGACTGCGCGAGAAGCGCGAAAAGATTACCGCGCACATCAAGCCGGAAAAGCTCGAGGCCATGCACGCCAAGGGCATGCTTTCGGCGCGCGAGCGAATCGATGCATTGTTCGAGGAAGGAACCTTTCAGGAACTCGGCATGCACGCGCGGCACAACGCCGTGCACTTCGGCATGGCTGGCCGCGACCTGCCGGCCGACGGCGTCATCACCGGTTCCGGTTATCTCGGCAGCATGCAGATCGCCGTCTTCTGCCAGGATTTTTCCGTGCTCGCCGGCACGCTCGGCAAGATGCAGGCGCGCAAGATCACGCGCGTCATGCGTTACGCCATGAAGGTCGGGATTCCCGTCGTGGCTTTCAAGGATTCGGGCGGCGCGCGCATTCAGGAAGGCGTGGACGCCCTGTCCGGCTACGGCGACGTTTTCTATTCCAATGTCCTGCTGTCCGGCGTGGTGCCGCAAATCGCCGTGATCTGCGGCCCCTGCGCCGGTGGCGCGGCCTACTCGCCGGCGCTGATGGATTTCGTCATCATGACGCGCAACAACTCCTACATGTGCCTGACCGGACCCGAAGTCATCAAGGCGGTCACCGGTCGCACCACCACCATGGCCGAAATCGGCAGCGCCGAGATGCATGCCTCGGTCAGCGGCAACGCGCACTTTGTCGCCGAGGATGACCAGCATGCCATCGCCCTGGTCAAGCAAATTCTTTCCTACATGCCGGCCAACAACACCGAAGACCCACCGCACGACCTTTCGCTGCCGATCCAGGAGGTTGATGACCAGGGCATAAACGACCTGATCCCGGCCGACCCGTCGGCGCCGCTGGACATGTACGCCGTCATCCGGCGCCTGGTGGACAACGGCGAAATGCTCGAGGTGCATGCCAATTTCGCGCGCAACATCATCGTCGGCTTTGCCCGTTTTTCCGGCGTCATCGTCGGCATCGTCGCCAACCAGCCGATGGTCATGGCCGGCGCGCTCGACCTCGATGCCGCCGACAAGGTGGCGCGCTTCATCCGCACCTGCAACGTCTTCAACATTCCGCTGGTGACCCTCGTCGATGTTCCCGGCTTCCTGCCGGGCGTCGAGGAAGAGCGCGGCGGCATCATCCGGCACGGCGCCAAGATGCTGTTCGCCTTCGCCTCGTGCACGACGCCGAAAATCACGGTGATCCTGCGCAAGGCCTATGGCGGCTCCTATCTCGCGATGTGCAGCCAGGAACTCGGCGCCGACATGGTGTTCGCCTGGCCGACGGCGGAAATCGCCGTCATGGGCGCCGACGCCGCGGTCAAGATGCTCTACCGCAAGGACCTCGCCGAGGCGGGCGACCAGCGCGCGGCAAAGGCCGCTGAACTCGCGCAGGGCTACCGCGACGAATTCGCCTCGCCCTACGAAGCGGCGGCCAACTTCTACATCACCGACGTCATCGAACCGTGCGAGACGCGGGCGACCGTGTCGCTGGCGCTGCGCAAAACGCTGGCCAAGCGCGAACTGCGGCCGAGCAAGAAGCACGGCAACATGCCCATGTAATTTGTGAAGCGGTCAGGACCACGTTCGGTGGATCGCCCGAAAAAGCGAAACGAATGAAGGTCGGGCCGCCCGTATCAACCGCCAGGACATCAACCAGGAATTTCATCATGCAAAGAATATTCAAGATCAACGTCAACGGGAAGGAATACGACGTCGCCGTCCAGGAGTTGACCGACCCGAGCGCACCGATCATGCCCAAGTACACCGCCACGGCGCCGGCAGCAACGGTGAGCCCGCTGGCCGTCGCCGTGCCTGTGCCCGCGCCCAAGGCGGCGGCCGGCGCCGGCGACCAGTGCGCGCAGATGAGCGGCGTCGTCGCCGGCATCTTCGTCACGCCCGGGCAAAGCGTGAATGAAGGGGATCGCATCGTCGAACTCGAAGCGATGAAAATGAAAGTGCCGGTCGTCGCCACGCGCGCCGGCAGCGTCGCGCAGATACTCGTCGCGGTCGGTGACGGCGTCGAGAAGGGGCAAGTCCTGGTCAGCCTCGCTTGAGGCGACACTGCGCCGATCGACCCTGCCACCGCGAACGGCGCTGACACGGCCCGCAACGAATGGATTCATCATTTGACAGCCCGAATCATGCGCGGCTGTCGCTGAAGGAAGGTGTAACTTGTTTGACCAGATTTTAGTATTCTTGCGCGCGCTTCTCGACCAGACCGGAGCGATTCACTTCTCGCCCGGCAATCTGGTGATGATCGTCGTCGGCGCGATCATGGTTTACCTGGCGATCGCCAAGCACTATGAACCGCTGCTGCTGATCGGCATCGGCTTCTCGTGCATCGTCGCCAACGTTCCCGGGCCACCGGATGTGCCCGGCGGTACGGCCATCTCGGCGCTGCTTTACGTCGTCAAGGACGGCGGGCTTTTCCACTATGCCTACATGGGCGTCGAGAAGCTGATCATCCCGCCGCTGATTTTCCTCGGCGTCGGCGCCATGACCAATTTCGGGCCGATGATCGCCAACCCGCGTCTGGTGATTCTCGGCGCCGGCGCGCACCTCGGCATCTTCGTCGCGCTGATTCTGGCCAAGCTGCTCGGCTTTACGCTCAGCGAAGCGGGCGCGATCGGCCTGATCGGCGGCGCCGATGGCCCGATGGCCATCTTCGTCGCCGTCAAGCTCGCGCCGCACCTGCTCGGGCCGATTTCCGTCG
>CAIXAY010000309.1 GCA_903917505.1 uncultured beta proteobacterium
GAGGCGCTCGACCGGCTCCATCCAGGTCGGGTGCGGCGGGCAATCGTCGTAGCCCATCTTCTCGATGTTGCGCGAGAAGATCTCGATGCGCCCGCTCGGCGTGCCGAGCGGATTGAGCAGCGGATCCTCGCGGAACTTGGCGTAGCGCACGAAGGACTTGCCCTCTGCGGAGACCGGGAACTCGACGTAGCCGGGCCCGTTCCAGAACGCGTCGAAGTCCGGCATCTCGAGTTTCTTGGTCTTGGCCTGGGGCAGCGCCACGTCGTAGATCGACCGCAGCCAGTCCATCTCGGACTTGTCTTCGGTGAATTCCTTCTCCTTGCCCAGGCGTTTGGCGATGCCGGCGAAAATGTCGTAATCGTTGCGCGCCTCGAACATCGGTTCGACGACCTTCTTCATCGCCACGATCGCGCGCATCGAATAGTCGCCGACATGCTCGATGTCGTTGCGCTCGTAGGCGGTGGTCACCGGCAATACGATGTCGGCATAGCGCGCCGAGGCCGTCCATTGGAAATCATGCACGATGAAGGTCTCGAGCTTCTCGAAGGCCTTGATCATGTGATTGCGATTCTGGTGCGCGGCGAAGGGATTGCCGCCGACCCAGTAGACCAGCTTGATGTCCGGGTAGTTGGCGGTCTTGCCGTTGAACTCGAAGGGTTTGCCTGGGTTCTCCAGCATGTCGACGAGGCGCGCGCCCGGAATCGTCGGCGAGACGTTCGGCGCCGGCCAGGCCGGCTTGTTGCCTTCGGCGATGCCGGACATGCGCGGGCTGTCCGAATGCGGCGTGCCGCCGTTCCAGAAATGATAGCTCAGGCCGAAGCCGCCGCCGGGCAGGCCGATCTGGCCGAGCATGCTGGCCAGCGTCACCAGCATCCAGTGCACCTGTTCGCCGTGCTGCTGGCGCTGCATCGAATAACCGCTGGCCAGCAGCGTGCGATTCTTGGCGAAGCGCCGCGCCAGTTCCTTGATCACAGGAGCCGGGATGCCGCAGATCGCCGCGGCCCACTCGGCCGTCTTCGGCGTCTTGTCGGTCTCGCCCATCAGGTAAGGCAGGAACTTGTCGAAGCCGGTCGTGTAGTCGGCGAGGAACTTCACGTTGTGCAGCTTTTCGGCGACCAGCGTGTGCGCGATGCCGAGCATCATGGCGACGTCGGTCTGCGGCCTGGGCGCCAGCCACTGGGCGTTGAGATAGGTGCAGGTCTCGGTTCTCTCCGGATCGATGCAGATCACTTTCTTGCCCGACTCCTTGAGCGCTTTCAGGCCCGCGTAGCCGCCGTGATCGGGAACGACGAAGCCGATCTGGTTGGAGAGCATCGGGTCGGTGCCCCAGAAAACGACCAGCTCGGAACTCTCGACGATGACCGGCCAGACCGTCTGCTGCGCATACACTTCGAGCGAACCGACGACGTGCGGCATGATCACCTGATCGGCGCCGGTCGAATAGTCGCCGGTGTGAATCACCGCGCCGCCGTTGAGATTCATCATGCGCCGCAGCAGCGTGCGGCAATTGTGCAGCTTGCCGGTGCTCTTCCAGCCGTGCGCGCCGGCGAAGCTCCCGGCCGGCCCGGCGCGCTGCACTTCCTTGGCGACCAGGTCGAGCGCCTGATCCCAGCTGACGCGCACGAAGTCGCCAGTGCCGCGCGTGGCGGGGTCGGCGCCCGGCCCTTTTTCGAGGTAGGCGCGGCGGACCATCGGGTACTTGATGCGCGATGCCGAATAGATCGAGTCGACGACGCCCTTGAGCTGTGGGCTCGGGAACGGGTCTTTTTCCCACGGCCGGTAGCCGACGACACGCCCGGCCGCCACCTTGGCGTAAAAGATTCCCCAGTGCGATGCGGTCATCACTTCGCCCGCAGCCGCCTCGGCCGCCATCGCCCCGAACGACATCAGCGACGGACCGATCATGCCGGCGGCGCCGGCAGCACCGATCGTTTCGAGAAAGTGTCGGCGCGAGAAACTGTCCGGCACCTGGGCATTAGAATTTTTTGTCATGGTTCTACTCCCCTCAAGGTGAATGAACATTCGGATACGACTGCAGGAAAATCACGGCAATACGCGCTGCATAAATTCAGGAATCGATCAGTTCGGCCAGATAAGCCCGGTCCTGCCGCAGAATCACGACCAGCACGGCGGCCAAACCGGCGTAAAAACCCGATTCGTCGACCGCCGCCAGGCGCGCGGCGAAGCGCGGAACCCAGTCGAGCAATTGGCGATCGATGAAATCGGCCTGTCCCACGAGAAGATCGCCGGCCGCTTCCGTCCCGGCAGTGGCACGCAAGGCGAGTTGCGACATCACTTCGAGTTGGAGCGAAAGATGGTCGGCCGGCTCGCGGACGCTTTCATCGAGTTTCAGACTGTGCTGCCGCAGCACTCGCTCCATCTCGGCCGTGGCCTCCTGGCAGAGCAGCCCGCTGTCGCTGGTGAACACCGAACGATACGGTGGCGTCATCTGATCGCCGCCGATGCCGCCGAAAAGCCGCGTATGGGCAAGCGCCACCGATGCCGCGACACTCGCCGTGCTGCCTTGATCGAGCGCCCGGCAGATCGCGGCGACCGGCTCTGCGGTGCCCGGCGTCGCGGCCAGGGAATTCAGTACGGCACGCATCGGGCCGGCGCGCAGGGCGATCACCTCGGCTTCGCTCGCGGCTGTCAGGAACAGGCGCGCGAACCAGCGGTACAAAGCTGCGCGGCTGCGGTCGATCGCCGCCGGCGAGGGTCGCGACGCATCGGTTTCGGCCGCGCTTCCGGGATCAGTCGCGCGTTCATCCATGCGGCTTGTCCTTCGTGTCCTGGGCGTGGAACTGCAGGTACTTCTGCAGAAAACGGTATTCCTCGTCGTCGAGCGGAATGAACTGCTTCATCGCGTCGAGCGTGCCGATCACCTGGTTGGCCAGCATGTGATCCTCCGGGTGCAGGCCGTGGCAGGAACTGCAGGTGCTGCTGTACAGCTCTTTGCCGTAGGCCCAGAGCGCCTGCTGGTCCTTGACCAGGCTGTCCCTGGCGACCCAGGCGTCGACCGCGGCGCGGGCCCAGACGAGGCCGGTGTCCGGATCTTCGGCCGGGGCTTCGCGCCGGATTCCGGCGACGAGTTCGGGGCCGAGCGCGGCGTTCAGGATGCGCTGGCCCTTCATCGCGAAGATCGCCCGTTCGGCGCCTTCCTGCTGCCAGCCGTCGATCGTCAGCCGCACCCAGTCGCCTTTGACGTCGATGACCTTGGCGGAAGTGGCGGCGAGCAGCTTGCCCTCGCCGTTCGCATCCGTCGCGGCCCTGGCCACGTCGACGAACAGCGGCGCGGTGCGCCAGGACTGGACGGCGTCGCCCTTCCTGATCTCCTTGCCGGCCGTCGCCGCGATGTCCCTGAGCATGGCGCGATAACCCTGGCTCATGTCGGGCAGTTTGTGGGCGATGCCCTTGTGACAGGAGATGCAGGTCTCGCCGTCCTGCAGCCCTTTCTGCATGCGCTTGGCGTCCTCGGGCTTCTTCATCTTGCCAAAGTCCATCGCCTCCGGCGCATGGCAATTGCGGCATTCGCGCGAATCGGTTTCGGTCATGCTCGCCCAGACGCGCTTGGCCATCGCCAGGCGATTGGCCTCGAACTTCTCGGGCGTGTCGATGGTGCCGAGCGCCCAGTGATAGAGTTCGCCGCTCGCCGCGATCTTGCGGACGATCTTGGGTCCCCATTGCTTCGGCACGTGGCAATCGGGGCAGGAGGCGCGCACGCCGGAAGCGCTCTTGTAATGCAAATGCGCCGAACTCGTGTATTCCTTGTAGACGGTGTCGCGCATCTGATGGCAGGAGATGCAGAAGGCCTCGGTATTGCTCAGTTCGAGGGCGGCGTGAAATCCTCCCCACAAGAGGATTCCGCCTATGCCGCCGGCGACGATGACGAACCCGACGGCAAGACGCGGATGCGGCGCCCGCACCCGGCGCCACAGCTTCGCTATCATTTTCTTATTCCCCCAGCTTTTTTCTTTTGCTCGATTGTACGCATTGAGCATTGCCGCGCATAGCGCTTTTCAACAGCCGCCTTTCAACTTGCCGGGAAGCATCGGGCTTGCCCCGACCCCGGAGAAGCGGCGCGGAGCCGGGCAGCGGCCCTTGTTGAAAGCGCGGGATCCTGGTTGAAAAACCGGATAATAGCGGTCGAATCGTTTTGATCGCTCTTTTGGAAATTCCCGCATGGAAATCAAGGTCAACTTTCTCGACAAGCTTCGCCTCGAAGCCAGGTTCGACGACTTCACGGTGCTCGCCGATCAGCCTATCCGCTACAAGGGCGATGGCTCGGCGCCTGGCCCCTTCGATTACTTTCTGGCTTCATCGGCTTTGTGTGCGGCTTACTTCGTGAAGCTGTATTGCGCGACGCGCGGCATTCCCACCGAAAACATCCGCCTGTCGCAGAACAATATTGTCGATCCGGAAAATCGCCACAAGCAGATTTTCAAGATCCAGGTCGAGTTGCCTGCGGACATCTCGGCCAAGGACCGCCAGGGCATTTTGCGTTCCATCGACCGTTGTACGGTGAAGAAAGCGGTGCAGACGGGGCCTGAGTTCGTCATTGAAGAAGTGGAAAATCTGGATGCCGATGCGCAGGCCTTGCTGATGCTGGCTCCCGCTTCGGAAGCGAGCACCTATATCGCAGGCAAGGACCTGCCGCTGGAGCGGACCATCGCCAATATGTCGGGAATTCTGGCGGGCCTGGGCATGAAGATTGAAATCGCTTCGTGGCGCAATATCGTTCCCAACGTGTGGTCGCTGCACATCCGCGATGCGCACTCGCCGATGTGTTTTACCAACGGCAAGGGATCGACCAAGGAAAGTGCGCTGGCCTCGGCCTTGGGCGAATTTATCGAGCGACTCAATTTCAATCATTTCTACAACCATCAATTTTGGGGCGAAGACATTGCCAACGCGGCGTTTGTGCATTACCCCAACGAGCGCTGGTTCAAGCCTGGCCCTGAAGATGCGCTGCCGGCTGAAATCCTCGATGAATACTGCCTGGAAATTTACAACCCCGATGGCGAGTTGCGCGGCTCGCATCTGTACGATACCAACTCCGGCAATGTGCAGCGCGGCGTTTGTTCGCTGCCGTATGTGCGCCAGTCGGACGGCGAAACCGTGTATTTCCCGTCCAACCTGATCGACAACCTGTTCCTCAGCAACGGCATGAGCGCCGGCAATACGCTGGCCGAAGCACAGGTGCAATGCCTGTCCGAAATTTTCGAGCGGGCGGTAAAGCGCGAAATTCTCGAAGGTGAAATCGCACTGCCCGATGTGCCGCACGACGTGCTGGCAAAATACCCCGGCATCCTGGCCGGGATCGAGGGCCTGGAAGCACAGGGCTTCCCGGTGCTGGTCAAGGATGCGTCGCTGGGCGGGGCGTTTCCGGTGATGTGCGTCACCCTGATGAACCCGCGCACCGGCGGCGTCTTCGCCTCGTTCGGGGCGCACCCGCGCCTCGAGGTGGCGCTGGAACGCAGCCTTACGGAGCTGCTGCAGGGCCGCAGTTTCGAAGGCCTCAACGACCTGCCCCGGCCGACCTTTGCCAGCAACGCCGTGACCGAGCCGAACAACTTTGTCGAGCACTTTATCGATTCCAGCGGCATCGTATCCTGGCGCTTTTTCAGTGCCAAAGCCGCTTATGATTTTGTCGAGTGGGATTTTTCCAGCCAAGGCAAGAACGCCAATGCCGAGGAAGCCGCGCTGTTGTTCGGCATTCTCGAAGACATGGGCAAGGAAGTGTACATGGCGGTGTATGAGCACTTGGGCGCGACGGCCTGCCGCATTTTGGTGCCGGCTTATTCGGAAATTTATCCGGTCGAGGATTTGATCTGGGACAACACCAACAAGGCCTTGTTGTTCCGCGCCGATATCTTGAATTTGCATCGCCTGGACGATGCCGGCCTGGAAGCACTGCTTGAACGTCTGGAAGGCAGTGAACTGGACGATTACACCGATATACCCACGTTGATCGGCATCGCATTTGACGAGAACACGGCTTGGGGTCAGCTGACCATTCTCGAATTGAAGCTGCTGATCCATCTCGCCTTGCAGCAGTTTGAAGCGGCGCAAGAACTGGTGGAAGCCTTCCTGCAGTACAACGAAAACACGGTCGAGCGCGGATTGTTTTATCAGGCCCTCAACGTGGTGCTGGAGGTGCTGCTGGACGACGACCTGGAACTCGACGATTACGCGGCCAATTTCCGCCGGATGTTTGGCGGCCCGCGGATGGACGCGGTGATGGGGTCAGTGGACGGCAGCGTGCGCTTCTTCGGACTGACGCCCACGAGCATGAAACTGGAAGGGCTCGACAGGCACCAGCGCCTGCTCGACAGCCACAAGAAACTGCATAGGGCGCGGGGCAATGCGGCGGCTTCATCCAGGTAAAAGAACCCAGCGGGGCAGCATCGAATTGCGAATGCCGCTTCGCGCTCCGGAAGCGGCATTTCTTGCTGGCGTTTTTTTAGAACGGAATGTCGTCGTCCATGTCCTCGAAGCTCGGCGCTTTTTGCGCTGCGGGCTTGTGCGGCGCGCCCGGGCCGGCCGCCGGCGATGAGGGCATGCTGCCGCCGTACTCGGCCTCGCCACCCGAGGATGAAGCGCTCGAGCGGCCGCCGAGCATCTGCATTTCATTGGCCTCGATTTCGGTCGTGTAACGCTCCTGCCCTTCCTTGTCCTGCCACTTGCGCGTGCGGATGCGGCCTTCGACGTAAACGGCCGAGCCCTTCTTGAGGTACTGGCCGACGATCTCGGCGAGCTTGCGGTAGAACACGACGCGATGCCATTCGGTGATTTCCTTCTTCTCGCCGGTGGCCTTGTCCTTCCATGACTCCGTCGTTGCCATGCGGATATTGGCGACGGCATCGCCGTTGGGCATGTAGCGGGTTTCCGGGTCGGCTCCGAGATTGCCGACGAGTATTACTTTATTGACCGACGCCATATGGCCTCCATGTAGGGCTGTTCGAAA
>CAIXAY010000310.1 GCA_903917505.1 uncultured beta proteobacterium
CGCAGTTGCGCGAAACCGTCGAGCTGTTCGCCGGCCTTGCGCAGGATCTTGCTCGCGTCCTTCGGATCGGCGAGGTCGGCGAGCGCCCGGCCGCTGTATTCGCGCGCGAGTTCCTCCGACGCCGGTTCGTCCGGGATCCGGTACGGCCAGGTCAGGTTGAGCAGCGGATCGGGGAAAGCGCCGCCGTCGGCCTTGTACATCGCCTTCAGGCGACTGAACAGGCCGGCGATGATCGCCGTGTCGGCCTTGGCTTCGCCCGGCGGCTCGGCGGCTTTCCAGTGCCATTGCAGCCAGCGTCCGGAATTGACCAGCGAACCCTCTTCCTCGGCGAAGCAGGTCGAGGGCAGGCGGAACACCGTGGTCTGGATCTTGGCCGGGTCGACGTCGTTGTACTCGCCGAAGTTGCGCCAGAATTCGGAAGTTTCGGTAGCCAGCGGATCGATGACAACCAGATATTTCAGCTTGGCCAGCGCCGTGCCGAGCTTGGCCTTGTTCGGGAAAGCGGCGAGCGGGTTGAAGCCCTGGCAGATGTAGCCGTTCATCTTGCCCTGGTACATGTCCTCGAAGACCTGCAGCACGTCGTGCAGCTTGTCGAGCTTGGGCAGGTAGTCGTAGCACCAGTTGTTCTCCGGCTTGGCGGCATCGCCGTACCAGGCTTTCATCAGGCTGACGTGGAACTTCTCGTAGTTCTGCCAGTAGGACATCTGGTTTGGCCGCAAAGGCTTGGTGGCGCGCGCGGCGATATAGGCCTTGTAGTCGGCCTCCTTCTCGCCGGGCAGGGTCAGGTAACCGGGCAGCAGGTTGGACAGGAGACCCAGGTCGGTCAGGCCCTGGATGTTCGAGTGGCCGCGCAGGGCGTTCATGCCGCCGCCCGAGACGCCGATGTTGCCGAGCAGGAGTTGCAGCATGGCGCCGGTGCGGATCATCTGCGTGCCCTGCGAATGCTGCGTCCAGCCGAGCGCGTACATGATCGTCATCGCCCGGTCGGGCGCCGCGGTCGTCGCCATGGTCTCGGCGACCTTGAGGAACTGCGCTTTCGGCGTGCCGCAGATTTTCTCGACCATCTCCGGCGTGTAGCGGCTGTAATGCTTCTTCATCAGCTGATAGACGCAGCGCGGATCGGCGAGCGTCGGGTCGCTCTTGACGAAACCGTCGGCGCCGATCTGGTAGGTCCACGAGGACTTGTCGTAGCTGCGCTTCTCGGCGTTGTAACCCGAGAACAGGCCATTATCGAAATCGTACTTCTCGTTTACGAGGAAGCTGAAATCGGTGTAGGTCTTGACGTACTCGTGCTGGATCTTGTCGTTGGCAAGCAGGTAGTTGATGACGCCGCCGAGGAAGGCGATGTCGGTGCCGGTGCGGATCGGCGCATACAAATCGGCGACCGAGGCCGAGCGCGTGAAGCGCGGATCGACGACGACCAGCTTCGCCTTGTTGTGCTTTTTCGCTTCAATGACCCACTTGAAGCCGCAGGGGTGCGCTTCGGCGGCATTGCCGCCCATGATCAATACGACATCGGCATTTCTGATGTCGACCCAGTGGTTGGTCATCGCACCACGGCCGAACGTCGGAGCCAGACTGGCTACCGTCGGGCCGTGTCAGACACGCGCCTGATTGTCGAATGCGATGATGCCGAGTGAGCGAACCAGTTTGTGGGTGACGTAACCGGCTTCGTTGCTCGAGGCCGAAGCGGCGAGGAAACCGGTGGACAGCCAGCGGTTCACCGTGACGCCGTCGGCATTCTTGGCGATGAAGTTGGCGTCGCGGTCGGCTTTCATCAGCTTGGCGACGCGCGAAAAGGCTTCATCCCAGGAGATGCGTTTCCATTCGCTGCTGCCCGCTTCCCTGACTTCCGGATGCTTCAGGCGGTTCGGGCTGTGCACGAAGTCGAGCAGGCCTGCGCCCTTGGGGCAAAGCGTGCCGCGGTTCACCGGGTGATCCGGATCGCCTTCGATGTGGATGATTTCGCTGTGGGCGTTCTTCGACTTGTCGCCCATCGAATAGATCAGGACGCCGCAGGCCACCGAGCAGTAGGGACAGGTGTTGCGAGTCTCGCTGGCGCGCACGAGCTTGAAATCGCGCACTTCCGCCAGCGCCGCAGTCGGCGAGAAGCCCATCATGGCAATCGATGATCCCCCCAGGCCGGATGCGCAAACTTTGAAAAACTGCCGTCTATCGAGTTGCATATAACTTCTCCTCTTGAGCGTGAGATGAGATACAGCAACAAAACTTTCCGACTTTCCACCACAAACCAGTTACATCATAGCCGCCTGATGCGCAGAAAGAAACCTGACCGGCCTCATCTTCGCCGACCCTCCGCGAACGGCTGGCGCCAGTATGCTCCCGGCATCGTCGAATTGGAATCGGCTGCCGGCCGGCCGATTGAACGATAGGGGCGGCCCCGGAAATGTCAGCTGCCTATATTCCGGCCCAGCGTGATGGCGTTATCGGTGAAATTCTCGACGCTCTTCTTCTTCTCGTGGAACTTCGGCATCAGGGCGAGCAGGGATTCCTTGCGATATGCGGCGGCGCCTGGCGACAAGGGCAGCTTGACAGTGGTCTTCGTCGCCGCGGCCTGGTAGATCGCCATGATCAGCTCCAGCGTGGCGCGGCCCTCGCGGCCATCGACGAGCAAGGCTTGGCGGCCCTCGATCGCGCCGAGCAGGTTGTCGAACTGCCCCGCGTGCCCCTCGTAGGGAATGGCCGGGAATGAATCGTAGCGGCTTTGAATCTCTCTTTCGGTCGCCGGATCGTCTTGCGGAAAGCCGTTTTCCAGCGGCAGCGAAGCTTTCAGCTTCCAGGGCACCGAGATCCTGGCGCGCTCGGCCTGGAAAACGAGTTCCTGTTCCTCGCCGTGCGCGACCAGCGAGGCGGTGATGACGCTTAAGGCCCCGCCGGGAAATTTCAGGATGGCGACCGAGAGGTCCTCGACTTCCGAGTTGTCGTGGTTGGCGTTGGTGAACACCGCGCTCACTTCCTCCGGCATCCCGAGCATCCAGCGCAGCAGGTCGATGTGATGGACCGCGTGGTTCAGGGTGCAGCCGCCGCCCTCCTTGGCCCAGGTTCCGCGCCACCACAGGTCGTAATAGCTCTGGCCGCGCCACCACAGCGAATTGGCGACGCTGTGCAGGACGCGGCCGGCGACTCCCGATTCGATGAGGCGCTTCAACTTCATGGTCGGCGTGAAGTAGCGGTTCTGGGCGACGACCGAAAGCAGTTTCCCGGCTTTTTCCGCCGCCGCGATCATCTGGTCGCATTCGGCGAGCGACGGCGCCATCGGCTTTTCTACTATCACGTGCTTGCCCGCCACGAGCGCGGCCAGCGCGACTTCGGCGTGCGCCGACGGCGGCAGGCAGATGGACACCAGGTCGATGTCGTCGCGGCGCAGCGCGTCGCGATAGTCGGCGCACACCGCCGCGTCGATGCCGTGCGCCTTCGCGAGCTTTTCCGCTTTTTCCGGGTACAGGTCGCAGAGCGCGCGGACCGTGCAGCGATCGGGGAAGGTCTTGCAGGCCTTGATATGGGTCTCGGCGATCGAACCGATGCCGATGATGGCGACACCGATCATTTGACGGCGATGATCTTGTCGTAGAGCGCCTGCCACTCCGGTCCTTTTTCCTTGACGTAACTGGCCTTGAAGGCCGAGAGTTCCTTGACGAACTCGCCCACGTCCTTGACCTCGTTGACCTTCGCGCCGGCGGCCACCATCTTCTGCAGCGATTCGCTCTGCACCTGGTTGTCGAGGGTGTTCTGATAGGCGGCGGCTTCGCGCGCCGAGTCGAGGACGATCTTGCGCAGATCGGCCGGCAGCGCCTCGAGCCAGGTCTTGTTGATCATGTAGTACACGCAGGCGGCGATGTGGTTGGTCTTGCTCAGGTAGGGCGCGACTTCATGGAAGCGCATCGAGTAGATCATGTCGGGCGAGGCTTCCATGCCGTCGATGACGCCGCTCTGGATGGCGCCGTAGATCTCGCTCCAGTCGGTGGTCGTGCCGTTCGCGCCGAGGGCGTTGAACATGCCGACATAGACCGGATTCGGACCGCGCATCTTGAGGCCTTTCATGTCGGCGATCGTGACGATCGGCCGCTTCTTGTCGAGCATGTGGCGAAAGCCCATGTTCTGCCCGCCGATCGCGACGAAATTGTGCGGGGCGAGCAGGCGCGAGACTTCCGGCTCGAGCGCGTCGAGCACGCGCACGAGATGCGCTTCGTCCTTGTAGATGTAGGGGAATTCGAACAGCGCGAGCTGCGGCACATAGCGCGACGTTCCCGAGGCCAGGGTGGTGACGACCTCGAGCGAGCCGTCATGCACCATCTCGACCTGTTCGCGCTGGCTGCCGAGTTCGCCCGAATAATTGGCCGTCCCCTTGATGCGCCCGCCGGATTTCGCGGCGACCAGTTCGACGAACTTGTCGAGCCCCTTGCCGACCGAACCGGTCTTGGCGAGCGGCGTGGTCGTGCGCATGTTGTAGGTTTTCGCGTCGGCCGCGCCGGCCGCCAGCGGCACCAGGCAGGTGGCGCTCAAGAACGCCCAGAGCACGAGATTCGATTTCTTCATGACATTCCTCCGAAAGATTCAAGCATCAGGCAAGACCGGCCGCCACGGTGACGAGGCCGGGAACGAACAGAATCATCAGACAGACGACGACCAGGATGAGGATGCACGGCAGCAGCGGCTTCACCGATTGCTCCATCGAGATCCCGCCGATCGAACAGGCGATGAACAGCATCGAGCCGACCGGCGGCGTGATCGCGCCGATCAGCATGGTCACGACCATCAGCACGCCGTAATGGATGGGGTCGAAGCCCAGGGCGATTCCCGCCGCATTGACGGTGGTGCCGAACATGACGATCAGCACCGAGGGATCGATGAAGCAGCCGAGGACGATGATCATCAGCATGATCGCCAGGGTCGCGAGGTAGGGATCGGGAATGCCGCCGACGATGGTGCTGATCACCGCGTCCTGGAAATGCAGCCGCGTGAGGATATTCGAGAAGACGCCGGCGACGGCGAGGATGATCATCACCCCGGCGGTGGTGCTGGCCGAATCGAGAATGCACTTCTTGAGTTTTGCGAGCGTCAGCTTCCGGGAAATCAGGCAGCCGTAGAAGAGCCCGTAGACGGTCGCCGCGATGCCCGACTCGGTCGGCGTGAACACGCCGCCGATGATGCCAAAAATGATGATCATCGGCATGATCAGCGCCCCCAGCGAATGCCAGGTGGTGACGACGAACTCCTTGAACGAGCCGCGTTTGCGCTGGAAATCGTATTTGCGCAGGCGGAAGAGAACGGCATTGACGATCATCAGCCCGACGCCGATCAAGACGCCCGGCACGAAACCGCCGAGGAAGAGCTTGCCGACCGACAGTTCGGTGTCATAGGCGTACATGATCATCGC
>CAIXAY010000311.1 GCA_903917505.1 uncultured beta proteobacterium
CCCCCAGCCCCCTTGTCAGGGGGGAGGGTGGTCTCCTCCCCTGATAAGGGGAGGCCGGGAGGGGTTTAGAGCCGTTGAACCTTTCCGGCTGCGCCCTTGCCCAACAGCCCCGAGTGGCGATCGCGCAAAGCTCGCCCCGAATCGCTGTAAAATCCGCCCCCTATGACCGTCTCCACTGTTGATGCGCCGACGAGCGCCGTCAAGCCGCTCTTCTCTTACCGCAAGCACTGGGCGAAGCGCTTCGGCATCGCGCCTTTCCTGCCGATGTCGCGCGCCGAAATGGACGCGCTCGGCTGGGATTCGTGCGACATCATCCTGGTCACCGGCGACGCCTACATCGACCATCCGAGCTTCGGCATGGCGCTCGTCGGGCGGCTGCTCGAGGCGCAGGGTTTTCGCGTCGGCATCATCGCGCAGCCCGACTGGCTGTCGGCCAAGGCGTTCAGGACGCTCGGCAAGCCGAATCTCTTTTTCGGCGTGACCGCCGGCAACATGGATTCGATGGTCAATCGCTACACCTCGGACCGCAAGATCCGCTCGGACGACGCCTACACGCCGAACGGCGAAGCCAACAAGCGCCCCGACCACGCCGTCGTCGTCTACGCGCAGCGCTGCCGCGAAGCCTTCCCCGAAGCCAATGTGGTGATCGGCTCGATCGAAGCCAGCCTGCGCCGCATCGCCCACTACGATTACTGGTCGGACAAGGTGCGCCGCTCGGTGCTGCCCGATTCGAAAGCCGACCTGCTGGTCTTCGGCAGCGCCGAGCGGGCCATCGTTGCGCTCGCGCATCGCCTGGCCGCGGGCGAAGAAATCTCCGCCATTCGCGACCTGCGCGGCACCGCTTTCATGGTCCCGCGCGGCTGGCTGCCGGCGAGCGACTGGGCGGAAATCGATTCGACCGATGTCGACGCGCCGGGGCCATTGATCCGTCACATCGATCCTTATGCCTTCGAGCCTGACAAAGGCAAGGAGATCGTCTGCGCGTCGAAAGCGGCGGGGGACGAAACGCCCGCCGCGCAGCCCATCCGCTTTACGCGCCGGCCCAAGCTAGCCCGCGCGCGCAGCGCGGTGCGCCTGCCATCCTACGAGCAGGTCGCCGCCGATCCGATCATGTATGCGCACGCCTCGCGCACCTTTCACATCGAGTCGAACCCAGGCAACGCGCGCGCGCTGATCCAGGCGCATGGCGAACGCGACGTCTGGCTCAACCCGCCGCCGATTCCGCTGACCACGCCGGAAATGGACGGCGTCTTCGCCGCGCCTTTCCAGCGCAAGCCGCATCCGGCCTATGGCGAGGCGAAGATTCCCGCGTTCGAGATGATCCGCTTCTCGATCAACATCATGCGCGGCTGTTTCGGCGGCTGCACCTTCTGCTCGATCACCGAGCACGAGGGGCGCATCATCCAGAGCCGCTCCGAGCAATCCATCCTCAGCGAGATCGAGGAAATCCGCGACAAGACGCCGGGTTTCACCGGCGTCATTTCCGACCTCGGCGGCCCGACCGCCAACATGTACCGCCTGGCCTGCAAGGACACGAAAATCGAATCGGCCTGCCGGCGCCTGTCCTGCGTCTACCCCGGCATTTGCGAGAACCTCAACACCGACCACGCGCCGCTGATCAACCTCTATCGCAAGGCGCGCGCGATCAAGGGCGTCAAGCGCATCCTGATCAGTTCCGGCCTGCGCTACGACCTCGCGGTGCGCTCGCCCGAGTACGTCAAGGAACTCGTCAGCCATCACGTCGGCGGTTACCTGAAAATCGCGCCCGAGCATATCGAGCCCGGACCGCTGTCGCACATGATGAAGCCTTCGATCGGCAGCTACGACGCGTTCAAGGCGATGTTCGACAAGTTCTCGAAGGAAGTGGGAAAAGAACAATACCTGATCCCCTACTTTATCGCCGCGCACCCGGGGACCAGCGACACCGACATGCTGAACCTTGCGCTGTGGCTCAAGCACAACGGGTTCCGCCTCGACCAGGTGCAGACTTTCCTGCCGACGCCGATGGCCATCGCCACGGCGATGTATCACACGCAGAAGAATCCGCTGCGCAAGGTCACGCGCAGTGCGGCGACTTCGGAAATTGTGAGCACGCCGCGCAGCGGCCGGCAGCGCCGCCTGCACAAGGCTTTCCTGCGTTACCACGACCCGGAGAACTGGCCGCTGCTGCGCGAAGCGCTGCGAGACATGGGCCGCGCCGACCTGATCGGCAACGGCAAGAAACACCTGGTGCCGAGCTTCCAGCCGGCGGGAACCGGTTTGCGCAATCGGCCTGCAGGCCGGAATACGGGTGACTACGTACACGCAATGCGAAGCACCAAGTCACCCAAGACTCCCAAGACAACCATTCCACGCAGGCCGGGTTAGCG
>CAIXAY010000312.1 GCA_903917505.1 uncultured beta proteobacterium
AGTTCAAGGAACGTTACAATCATCATTGGCGTTTGGAAAAACTGGACTTCATGTCACCCCTTGAAGCCCGCCAGGCTTATGCCATACGAAAGGCGGCCTGAGTTGCAAAACCGTGTCCAGGAAATGCGAGCCGGTACACGGTCAGTTCGCTCAAGGGCGCGGCCCTGAATCCGCTGCTGTGGTCGATTCTTGCCGGCGTACTGTTTGGCCTGTCCGGCCTGGCGATGCCCGCGCCGCTGGCCAAGACCGTCGCCCTGCTGTCCGATGCGGCGTCGCCCGTCGCCTTGTTCACCACCGGTGCGATGCTCGCGCGCAATACTTTCGAGGCGCGGCGCAAGAGCCCGGCGCGCGACTACGTGCCTTTGGCTTTGGTCAAACTCGTCGCGCATCCCTTGTGCATCTTCCTCGGCCTGAGCGCCGCCCGGGCCGCAGGTTTTCCCTTGGATGTTCCGACCTACATGGCGGTCATGCTGATTGCCGCGCTGCCCACCGCCAGCAACGTGTCGATGCTTGCCGAGCGCTTTGGCGCCGACTCGGGCCGCATCGCCCGCGTCAACATGGTATCGACCGTTTTTTCCTTCCTCTCCTTTTCGGCGCTGGTGTGGCTTTTGGGAATCAGGACGTCGGGCTAAGGAAGGGCTTGCGAGAGCACGTATAAATTGCCTCGCGCACCGCAAGACGTTCGTGGATTAAGCGCTATTGCGCCGTGGCAAGCTTGGCAAATTGTGGGTGAGTGACGACTGCGGCAATGAAATTCTGTACGGCGATCGAAAAGTACTGGGCCGTTTCCTGGCAGGCTTTATCTGCTACAAAACTCGCGTCAAAGGGCGTGCTGCTGGTGACGTCAAACGACCCGCCATTTATTGAAACGGTGGCGTCGATGAACCAATTCCCGTTCCCAATTTTGGAATTGAAGTCGACCTTGGTGAGATGCGCCTTGAGCCTTATGGGAGAGTTGTCATTGTAGATTCCTGAGACTTTGAGTTCAGTGGTCAAGGCATCCTGTATGTAGCCTTCAAAGGTCTTCCCGTTTGGAGGCGCAATCGGTCCGGCGGCGCGGCAGATGATGGAAGTTTTCGTCGGCTCGCTCGTGGTGAATTTTTCAGTTCCAACCTGACGGTTTTGGAGACTTGTTCTAAGCGTTTCAATATTTGCGGGTGAAACGCCATAGGGAGAAATGTTATATGCACAGCCGGTGGATATTACGACAGCAATCGCAATGACCATTCCGGCAATCGAATTCTTCATATGGCCTCTTGGCTAAAGGTAGATGGCAAGCCATGCTGTTCGCGCTGACTCTGGTGTGCTGCTCATCTAATGCTAACAACATTGTCGGAGTTTGCGTAGTGTGTGCAGTGTGCAGAAAAGGTGCGCCTCTTCCAAACCATCGGATCGCAGTTGAACACTACGATATCGTGCGCTAATGCATCAGCGACAGAACTGACTGCCGCGTACAAATTCCAAATGCTGGCATTTGATAGGTCCCGCTTCTGAAATACATCCGCGTTATGACAGACTGCACTTCACCTTGTGCATGGAAGATTGGCCCGGCCCTTGCCTCTTATGGCCTCACTGTTGCAGGCGCAAAAGTTGATCGCGCAGCTTTTCAATAGTTGAGGAAAAATCGCCGAGCCGTTTCTTTTCCTGCTCGACGACCTGCGCCGGCGCGCGGGCGACGAAGCTCTCGTTGCCGAGCTTGGCCTGCGCCTTGGCGATCTCGCCCTGCAGCCGCTCGATTTCCTTGGCGAGGCGCTCGCTTTCGGCGGCGACGTCGATCTCGATCTTGAACATCAGGCGCGTGTCGCCGACGATCGCCGTCGGCGCGTTGGCATCTGCCGGCAGGGTGGCGACGATCGCGATGTCGGCGAGCTTGGCCAGCGCCTTGAGGTAAGGCGCGAAGGCTGCCAGCGCCCCGGCGTCGCCGCTGGCGATCAGCGGCACTTTTTGCGCCGGCGAGAGGTTCATTTCACCGCGCAAATTGCGGCAGGCGTAGGCCAGATCCTTGAGTTCCTGAACCTGGGCTTCGCTGGCGGCGTCGATCTTCTCCGGCTGCGCCTGCGGATAGGCGGCGAGCATGATCGAGTCCTGCCTCTTCTTGCCGGCGAGCGGCGCGACGACTTGCCAGAGTTCTTCCGTGATGAAAGGCATCAGCGGATGCGCGAGGCGCAGCACGGTTTCGAGCACGCGCACCAGCGTGCGGCGCGTGACGCGCGCCTGCGCTTCCGAATTTGTCAACTGAGCGGTCTGAATCTGCACCTTGGCCAATTCCAGATACCAGTCGCAGAACTCGTCCCAGACAAATTCGTAAATGGCGCGGGCCAAGAGGTCGAAGCGGTAATCGGCATAGTGCTGCGCGACTTCGGCTTCGGTGCGCTGCAGCTTGCTTACGATCCAGCGGTCGGCGAAGGACAGCGCACCGGCGGCAGGCGTGGCGTCGGTGAGTCCCAGATCGTGGCCTTCGGTGTTCATCAGCACGAAGCGCGTCGCGTTCCACAGCTTGTTGCAGAAGTTGCGGTAGCCTTCGCAGCGGTGCAGGTCGAACTTGATGTCGCGTCCGGGGCTGGCCAGCGACAGGAAAGTGAAGCGCAGCGCATCGGTGCCGAAAGCCGGTATGCCGTCCGGGAATTCGCGGCGGGTGCGCTTTTCGATGTCTTTCGCCTGTTTCGGATTCATCAGGCCGGACGTGCGCTTGGCGACCAGATCCTCGAGGCCGATACCGTCGATCAGGTCGATCGGGTCGAGCACGTTGCCCTTGGACTTGCTCATCTTCTGGCCTTCGGCATCGCGGATCAGGCCGTGCACATAGACGTCCTTGAACGGAATCTTGCCGGTCAGGTGGCGGGTCATCATGACCATGCGCGCGACCCAGAAGAAGATGATGTCGAAGCCGGTGACGAGCACCGTGGACGGCAGGTAGAGGTCGATCGCGTCGTTCGACTCGGCCGGCCACTGCGGCGTCCAGCCGAGCGTCGAGAACGGCCACAGCGCCGACGAGTACCAGGTGTCGAGCACATCCGGGTCGCGTTCGAGGGCGCCGGTGTAGCCGGCCGCTGCGGCTTGCGCGCGCGCCTCGGCTGCATCATGGGCGACGAAGATTTCGCCGTTCGCGCCATACCACGCCGGGATCTGGTGGCCCCACCAGAGCTGGCGCGAAATGCACCAGTCCTGGATGTTGTTGAGCCACTGGTTGTAGGTGTTGACCCAGTTCTCGGGAACGAACTTGATTTCGCCCGAGGCGACGCATTCGAGCGCCTTGCCGACGATGCTCGTGCCATCGGCGCCCGGCTTGCTCATGGCGACGAACCACTGGTCGGTGAGCATCGGCTCGATGATCACGCCGGTGCGATCGCCGCGCGGCACCTTGAGCTTGTGCTTGTCGGTCTTGACCAGGACGCCGAGCGCCTCGAGGTCGGCGACCACCGCCGTGCGCGCGTCGAAGCGATCCATGCCGCGGTACTTGGCCGGCGCGTTGTCGTTGATCCTGGCGTCGAGGGTCAGGATCGAAATGATAGTCAGGCCGTGCCGCTGGCTCACGGCATAGTCGTTGAAATCGTGCGCGGGGGTGACCTTGACGCAGCCGGTGCCGAATTCGAGGTCGACGTAGGCGTCGGCGATGATCGGGATTTCACGCTCGGTGAGCGGCAGCTTGACCATCTTGCCGATCATGGACTGGTAGCGCGGGTCTTCCGGGTGCACCATCACCGCCGTGTCGCCGAGCATGGTTTCCGGCCGCGTCGTGGC
>CAIXAY010000313.1 GCA_903917505.1 uncultured beta proteobacterium
CCAACGCTTCTTTCTATCAGAACAACTACAAGGCTTTTGCCGAACGCTGGAAGGCGGCGATCGCCAACTGGGAACAGCAGGCCGCGCCGCTCAGGGGCATGAACATCGTCGTGCACCACAAGGCTTTCGTCTATCTTGAGAACTGGCTCGGATTGCAGGAAGTGGCAACGCTCGAACCCAAGCCCGGTGTCGAACCGACCAGCGCCCATCTGTCCGAAGTGCTGGCGCAATTGCAAAGGCAGCCGGCGCGAGCGGTGATCCGCTCGACGTACAACGACAGCCGCGGTTCGGAGTGGCTGTCCGAACGCGCCAAGATTCCAGCGGTGCTGCTGCCGGCAACGGTTGGCGGTTCCGACCGGGCCAAGGATTTGTTCGGCCTGTTCGACGATACGATTCAGCGGCTTCTGGCCGTCCTTAAATAGACCGGGAGTCGATCGAATGAATCTTGATGCCTTTAACTTATCCATTCTTGTCCCGGCTTTCCTGGCCGGTCTGATCGTGCTCTCAACCCATGTCCCGCTGGGGATGCAAGTCCTGTCGCGCGGCATCGTTTTTATCGACCTGGCCATCGCCCAGATCGCCACGCTCGGCGTGATCGCTGCGGATCGGGTCGGCTTCGAGCCCGAAGGCTGGGTGGCGCAAGTGGCCGCCGTGTCGGCGGCGCTGCTCGGCGCCGCGCTGCTGACCTGGACCGAAAAACGCTGGCCGGAAATTCAGGAAGCGCTGATCGGCGTCCTGTTCGCGCTCGCCGCGAGCGGCGGCATGATCCTGGTCGCGAACAATCCGCATGGCGGCGAACACCTGCAGGAATTGCTGTCGGGCCAGATCCTCTGGGTCAGCTACAAGCAATTGCTGCCGGTTGCCGTTCTCAATGCCATCATCCTGGCCTTATGGTTCTTGCGCGGAAGGCGGCTTGGGCGTTTCGGCTTTTATGGCCTGTTTGCGTTCGCGGTTACCGCTTCGGTCCAGCTGGTCGGCGTCTACCTGGTCTTTGCCAGCCTGATCGTCCCCGCTTTGGCTAGCCGGGGGCACATGCCGAGTCGCCGCATGCTCGTTGCCTATGGCGTCGGTGCGGCAGGTTATGCCTTGGGGCTGGGTCTGTCGACGCTATTCGATTTGCCTTCCGGCCCTCTCGTGGTCTGGACTTTGGCGCTTGTCGGGATGTCGGCATACCAGTCAGTGGCAAAACTCCAACCGGTGATGAAATAGAAACTATTGTTGCCGAACGCAATTGCCGCTTTGCTCAAAAATCGGGTGTGCCGGCTTGGCCAAACAGCTATTTGGAGCCTTCAATGCGTGCCGAGTACGTATTGATGGCCATCGAGAACTGCCGCCAGGCTCAAGTACGGCGTCATAGTGCAGGCAATTCGCGGCCAAAGCGCAGGGGCGCCCGATTGAGCGGAATACGTCAATAAGGCCATCGGAAATCGCACAGCGCATTGATTGATCTGGCGCAAAAACTCTTTGCTCGGCCGAACACCACGGCCGCAAAGGCCTGACGCAGACTCCCGACCAGATCGCGACGATCTCGAGTATCTGGTCAGATATCAAAATGCTGGTTTGGCCGACCAGGGAATATCGCATTCAAGGCGGAATCCGGAATCCCCCAGGTATCGCGCATGCAAGCGGCAATGAGCGCGCGCCAATCCGCCAATACGGGCAGGTCGCGACGCTCGTTTAGCGCCCTGTCCGCCAGCCCGCCGAAATCGCCAATCATGCGCCCGCCGGCGATTGCGCCTCCGGCCAGCAGGAAGAGTCCGCCATGCCCGTGGTCGGTCCCGGCGGTTCCATTCTCGCGGGCCGTGCGGCCGAATTCACTCATGACGATCAGCCGGGTGCGCCGCCACTCCATTTCGCCAAGCGAACTCTTCAGTTCGAGCAAACCTTCGCCAAGCGCATTGAGTGTTCGGCTCAGGACCGCTTCCTCGCTGGCGTGCGTATCGACGCCAGCGACATCAAGAAAAGCCAGTGCCAGACGCGAATTGCTGCGCAGCAGTCGCCCCATCAGACCAGCCATCTTGCCGAGGCCGTTGGCTCCGGGGGCGCCGCGCGCGGCCTGCGGGTCCATGCCCAGGGCGCTTTCGAATTCCGTTTCCGTGGCGATGGCCTGCTCGAGCGCATCACCGGTGGCTTGCCCGCGATGGGCATCGCGAATGGCCTGGAGCAATCGCCCTTGCGGCAGCTTGAGTCCGCTACCCGAAAGCGGCGCGACTTCCGGCGCGCGTTCGCCGCCCTGGAAACACAGCGGCACCTCGCGCGTAAAACTGATCGCCCCGGAATTCGCTGCCAGGATCTGTGCAGCACGCGCCATGAACCCCGAATCGCCATGCGTGGCGCCGCTGCCCAGTTCGAAGAGATCCTGGGCCTGGAAATGGCTGCGACTCGTGTCGATCGTTCCTGAGCAGGGGCCGAACGAAAGCTCCTTCGCGGCGAAGAGGCTGGCCAGCACATTGGCGGACGGATGCGCGGCGAAACCGGTCGTGCCCATGGCAATCCCCTCGGCGAGGACCGTTCGGGCCAGCGTGGGCCGCAATTCGGCGAGACGCGGATCGGTGACCGGCGACAAGGCGAAGAGGCCATCCAGTCCGCCGCGCAGAAAGAGCACGATGATTCTGCCCGGCGGTTGCGAGATATTTTCGATGCCCAAAGCGTTCAGGGCATACAGGGACAAACCCGCTGCACCGCAGCGCAGGAACCGGCGTCGACTGGGCATGTTCATCGCCTCATGAATTCAGGACTCGCCAACAACAGGGCGTTGCGCTCGCGCGCTGAAAGTCCGGCCGCCGAAGCGGCCGTCGCCGGCGCGAGCGGCCCGACCAATCGCTCGAGCGATGACGCGTCGACCGTGCACGGATCGCCGCGCGACAAGCCGTCCCGGTTCTGTTCGAGCGCCCGCAGCCGCCCGATTTCATCGTCATCGGCGCGGGCGAAGGGCAGGCGTTCCGCAGCAATGCCCATCGCGAGCCGCACGCGCTTGGCCATTGCCGCGGGGGACAACCAGTCCGCTTCGCGACTGCCGTAACCGTCGGGGGTGGTGTGCATCAGCGGCGCCTCGCCCAGGTCGAGAACCGCTGCCGCAAGGAAGCGCCGATTCGTGATCGGCGTGTCGCCACAGGCCGCGCGCGCGGCGGACAGGACGTAATCCAGCGCTTCCTTGTACTTGCCCGCTTGCGCCAGGGACGCGGCGAAGGCAGGCGATTCGATCAGCGGCAACAGTGTCGAGGATATCTTGCCGCCCGAAAGGCGAAAGGCGGTGGCCATGGCGTCGAGCAGTTGCGGCGGTGGCTGGTCGGCCAGGAAGCGCTGCGCCAGCTTCTCGGCGATGCGCCGCCCGGTCGCGGGGTGGATGACCATCAGGTGAATGGCCCGATCGATCTCGGCGATCCCTTGTCCGGCGGGGAATTGCTCGCCGAGAAATTGTTTGGCGGCGAAATCATGCCGGCGTGGATCGAACAGAAAGAGCCCCTTGCGCACAGCGCCGGCACGCATGAGCATCGCGTCGTTCATGCGCGGCGAGTAAATGCCGGCCCCCGTGATGATGCGTGCGAGGGCCAGCACGTCGCTTTGCGCATAGCCCGAATTCACGCCGAGGGTGTGCAGTTCCAGCATTTCGCGCGCCAGGTTTTCGTTGATGCCGAGCTGTTTGCCGCGGCCGGCGGCATGCTCGGCGGCGATCGACGTGGTGGCCGTGGACTGCGCATTGTCCAGATAGACCTGCATCGCCGGATGATAGAAACTGGCGCGCAGCAAGGCTTCGAAGGAGTCCGCTCGCATCGCCAGTTCAATCGATCGAACATAATCCCAGGCGAGGATCTTGTCGAAATTCTTGGCTGCGTAAATCGAAAAGTGGTTCAGCCAGAAGGAGAGAAGCGCCTCATGCCCCAGGTTGTCGGCATTGGCCATGGTCAGCAGGCGCGCTTGGACGGCGGCGCTGGCGTAACGATTTTCTTCCTGCTGCAATGCTTTCCGCGCTTCCTCGTTCATCCCCGAATCGCGGGCGCTGCCGCCGGGCCCGAGACGGGCCCATTGCGATTCCAGCGGTTCGGAAACGGGCAGCAGGGCGATCTGATTTGCCACAGCCGCCGGCAAGCGGGAGCCATCGACGATCGCATGCAGCAGATATTGCCTCGGCGTTTGTGTCATGGCGGCCTGCAAGCTCGACGGTGTCGCGCCATAGCCAAAGCGGTTGAGCATCGCGCGCGCTGCGGGCTCGTCCATCGGACGCGCCGCGTCAAAGCCAGCCCCGAATGCCGGCAAGGCTGACAGCGCGACCATCACGACGAGCGCCTGCTTAAAGCGTCGAGAGATGACCTCACGCATTGCCGTGCCTTGGGGGCGAGGCTTGCTGTCGCGCCACGACGCGGCTACTTGCCAATCTGACGACTGACGGCGTTTTCCTGCTGGTTCAGGGTGCGCTGTTCCTGCTTGGTGATGTGGCCACCGTTCTGACTGGCCATCGCGTGTTCTTCTCCACGAATCTGCCGGTCTTCCTTGTGCAACTGTGCGGCCTGTCCCTTGGTGATCTCCCCTTCCTTGCGTTCCTCATGGATCCGCTTGTCCTGGTTGTCGAGACGGTGGTTGACCTCCGCGCGGCGGGGATGATCCTTGGCCCATTGCCCGTCGGCCGCTGCGGCACTGCCGGCGGCTCCAGCGGCGAATGCCGACAAGACTGCGATAGCGGCGAACTGCCCGAGCTTGGTGGTTTTCATGGTCATGCACTCCTTAATTCGTTACGTAGATGATTTGCCGTCAGCCGAATCAATTTGGCCTTGAGTGAATTAACGCATGTTCTTAAAACCGAAGCGACACTGCATTTGTAAAATCCGCGCCCAGTCTGTTAGAAAATGTAACGGGCTTCACCGACCTATAATCGCCGGACAGTTTCCTCGGGCCATCGTGCAGGAATGCCTGCGCGCTCCTGCAGCCGACCAAGGTGAGGTTCAATTTCACTGCGGCCAGGAAGTCCGGTTTCCGTCGCTGGAATCCCGCGGCGAACGGTAAGCCCTTGCGGAAGCTCAGCCGGCTGACCGGACGGGTGCCATTCGCGATGGCATGCGCACGGTTTCTTCGCGGCTAGACGAATTCGGAATTCTTGTTGTAGAACTCGAAGCATTTCTTCATCAGCTTGACCTTCGCCTCGTCCACGTTCTGGAAAGCCACGCCGCATTGGTAGTTTTCCCCGTCCTTGCTCTGCCAGGCGATGCTTCCCGCGAGGCGCAAAGGTTCTTGCTTTTCATATTGACCGAGGTCGTCGTTGGGCAGATAGAGGGCAAGTTCGAGTTGTTCGCGCTCACGCACGGGCTCGGTAAGCCTGACGCGCAATCCCTTCAGGGAAAAATCGCTGGCCACGGCTTCGAAGGTCGTGCCGTCCTGGGTGATCTTCACGCGCAGGCTGTTGTTTGCCCTTGGCGCACGCCGCTTCTCATGCTGGGCGGCCTCGATTTCAAGCCTGCCGGTGAAGGTGAAGCCGGCCATGATGTCGTTCAGCCTTCCGGTAACGGCGCGCAAGTCCTCGCCTATTGCCGCCGTGGTCCTGACTTTGAACCCGCTCTCGCGCAATACGGCGAACAAGGTATCCAGCGTCGACCGGAGCAATCCGAATTGCGCCACCTGTTGTTGGCTCACGCCGGAAATCTTCTGGTTGGCTTTTGCCGTATCGACTGCCGTCGTCGCGATTCCCTCCATGGTGCTGGCCGTTTTGCGCGCCTCTTCCTGAGTGACACTCACGGTCTGGACAACCACGCTCATTGTCGTCGCGACCTGCTGCACCTTGCCGGACAACTGCCCGATGATCTGGTTGACTTCGGTGGCCGATCTGGCCGTGCGCTCGGCGAGTTTCCGCACTTCGTCGGCGACCACGGCAAAGCCGCGGCCCGCCTCCCCCGCGCGCGCCGCCTCGATCGCGGCATTCAACGCCAGCAGGTTCGTTTGCTCGGCAATTTCCTTGATCACCTGGACGATGCTGTGAATCAACTGGGCAAATTTTTCGAGCTCCTGAATTTCAACCGATGCACGGCTGACCTGATGCGTGGTCTTCTCCATCGAGTCGATGTTCTGGCGGACGTTCGCTATCCCTTCGCGCGCCAGTTTCTCGACCTGGTCCGAGCGGTCCGAAGCATCGATGGCCTGGGCCTGCACTTCCGAAGAAATCTGCTGCACCTGCTGCATGGCGCTGGTCACTTCGCCGGACTGGCCTTCCTGCTGCTTGCTCACGTCCGAAATCTCGTTCGAAATCGCAGCCACCTGGAAAGCCGATTGCCCCATGTTGCGCCCGCAGTCTTCGACCTCTTTCAGAGCCGCGTGGAGCTTGTCCTGCATTTTGCCCAGCGCGGTCAGTAGCGCGCCGGTTTCATCTATGGACCTGATGCGGATCTCGTTGTCGAGTCGCCCTCCGGCAACCAGCTCGGCGACCGCCACGGCGTTTGCCAGCGGCCGCGTGACCGAGCGCCGGATGAACAGAAAGACGACGAGCAGGAAGGGGATGCTCAGCAGCAGTGCAAGCCCGGCAAACATCGAAACGAACTGCCGCGTCTGACTGCTTGCCTTTTCCAGCGAGATCTTCATGCTGACGGCGCCGAGCACCGTGCCCTCCGGAACCACGTGACAGAGCAGGCAGTTCTTGCCGAGGTAGTCCTTTTGCGCCACGGCCGGAATGATCGCCTTGAGATAACCCTTGTCGGCGTCGAGCTGGAAGATGGGCTTGCCGGTTGCCAGCACCTGCTGTTCATCGGCTTCCTTGGCCTGCTCGTCCGAGGTGCCGGGACCGAATTGCTTGCTCACCGGATCGCCGCGCAATACCTCCAGCGACGCTATGCTTCCGGCATTCCTGACCTGCTCGAGGTACAGCGCGCGTTGCCCGATTGTGCCGGTCATCATCATGCCGGTCAGGGACGCCAGCGTCATCTGGTGGACGCTGCCGGCGAAATCCCGCGCCTGAATTTCTGCATTGGCCTTCTGCTCGACATAGGCCCAGATGGTCATCGCGCTTAACAAGAGGATCAGCATCGCCCAGATCATTGCGACCAGTCGTACCCAGATCTTCTGATTCTTGAACCAATTCATTGCACACCTGAAGTCGTCATTATTTTATGCGGAACAATAGTAGAGGAAAGCGCCGGGCGCGGCCAGAAAGAACGTTCCCCAGGGCGGCAAATATCCGGCCGGTGTGTGTATTTTCACCACGGAACAAGCCTGCAGCGAGGGCGAAAGCGCCGCTCCGCCAGTCACGGAAATCGCCAGCTTTCCGATCTGGACTTCAGGTCGATAAGGGCGTAGCGTTTCGTCGTGATCAAAGCCCGGCAAGTTCACAAAAAAATAATCATGCTGCCTGAATCGGCAGGTCTGCGGGGGAAAACAAATGTTCAAATCAATCGTGTTCGCGTTCATGGCTTGCCTGGTCGTGCAGCAAAGCTGCGCCGACGACCGGATCGTCGGGACATGGAAGCTCGTTTCTTATGTGGTCGAGGTGCAATCGACCGGCGAGAAAATGCCGGTGATGGGGCAAAAACCAACCGGCTACACGGCCTTCCTGCCCAACGGCCGGGTGTTCTTCGTGCTGACCGGCGAGGGGCGCCGGCCAGCGAAAACCGACGCCGAAAAGGCCGGCCTGCTCAATACCCTCGTGGCCTACAGCGGCACCTATCGCATCGAGGGCGACAAGTGGATTACCAGGGTTGAAGTGGCGTGGAATCCCGAGTGGATAGGCACCGAGCAGATTCGTCCGTTCACGCTCGAGGGCGACAAGCTGCAGGTGTTGACGCCGTGGCGCATGATGCCCAACTGGGCGGACAAGGGGATGACGCGCAGCATCATCGCTTTTGAGCGCTCGATGTAGCGCCGGGGCCGGTGGCGAAGCTGCCGTGCAAGCCGCCTCGAACACGGTTATCGCTTGCCCGAAAACTGCCCGCCTGATTTTCCGGCGTGTATTGATCGCCGGTCGGTGCGAAAATAGCGCACTTTGCAAACGATATCCACGCAATCGTCAAGCCGGCATGGCCCGATAGCCGACCGGCCCAACCATAGGAAAACCGATGAAATTCATTGATTCGCTGAACACCAGCTGGAAGAAGAACAACTCACTGCTCTGCGTCGGCCTCGATCCCGACCCGGCGAAATTTCCGGCCTTGCTCAAGGGCCGTAGCGACGCCGTCTTCGAATTCTGCAAAAGCATCGCCGATGCGACGGCCGACCTCGTCTGCTGCTTCAAGCCGCAGATCGCCTACTTCGCCGCGCAGCGCGCCGAGGACCAGCTCGAGGCGCTGATCGCCCACCTCCACGCCAAACACCCGGGCATTTCGGTCATTCTCGATGCCAAGCGCGGCGACATCGGCAGCACCGCCGAGCAATACGCGATCGAAATCTTCGAGCGCTACCGCGCTGACGCGATCACCGTCAGCCCTTACCTTGGCCGCGATTCGGTCGATCCTTATCTCGCCTATCCCGACAAGGGCGTCATCCTGCTCTGCCGCACCTCGAACCCGGGCGGCAGCGAACTGCAATTCCTCAATGTCGGCAGTGCCGACAAGCCGGAGAAACTTTACGAGCGCGTCGCCCATCTGGCGGCGAGCGAGTGGAATACCAACGGTCAGTGCGCACTGGTCGTCGGCGCGACCTTCCCCGCTGAAATCGCCCGCGTCCGCGAAATCGTCGGCGACCTGCCGCTGCTCGTTCCCGGCATCGGCGCCCAGGGCGGCGACGTGCAGGCCACGGTGCAGGCCGGCCGCACCGCGAACGGCTGCGGCCTGATGATCAACTCGTCGCGCGCCATCCTCTACGCCAGCAAGAACGAGGACTACGCCGACGCCGCGCGGCGCGTCGCGCTGGAAACGCGCGACACGATCAATCGCTATCGCTGATCGCGGCAAGGAAAAAAAGCCCCGCATCGCGGGGCTTTTTCTCAAGGCCTGAGCGCGCGGCCTATTTACGCACTTCGACCTTCGCCAGCTTCTCGTAGTGGCGGACGATGGCGCTGTGGTCATTGACCGCCATGCCGTCGGTCTTCAGGGCCTGCATCGTTTCCATGATGTTGGCGGTGAGCGGCAGCGGGACGTTGAGCGCGTGCCCCGTATCGAGCGCGTTCTGCAAGTCCTTGATGTGCAGCTCGATGCGGAAGCCCGGCTTGAAATTGCCGTCGAGGATCATCGGGATCTTGGCGTTCATCACCGTCGAACCGGCGAGGCCGCCCTTGATCGCGTTGAACACCGCTTCCGGATTGACGCCGGCCTTGGTGGCCAGCACGAAGGCTTCGGAAACCGCAGCGATGTTGAGCGCAACGATGATCTGGTTGGCGAGCTTGGTGACGTTGCCGGCGCCGATGTCGCCGACGCGAACCACCGATGAGCCCATCTTCTCGAGAATCGGCCTGGCCGTCTCGAACGCCTTTTCGTCGCCGCCGACCATGATCGCCAGCGTGCCTTCGATGGCCTTGGGCTCGCCGCCGGAAACCGGCGCATCGATCATGATGATGCCTTTCTCCTTGAGCGCCGCGCAGATTTCCTGCGCCGCGCCGGGAGCGATCGAGCTCATGTCGACGACGATCGTTCCGGGCTTCGCGCCGTCGACGACGCCGTCCTTGCCGAGCACCGCTTCCCTGACGTTCGGGGAATTGGGCAGCATGGTGATGATCAGTTCGCTTTTCGCGGCGACATCCTTGTTCGAGGTGCCGGCTTTCGCGCCGAGCGCGACGAGGTCGTCAAACTTGGCGAACTTGTCGTACACCGTCAGCGCATAGCCCGCCTTGAGCAGGTTCTTGGCCATGGGCCGGCCCATGATGCCGAGTCCGATAAAACCGATATTCATTGTCGTCTCCTGTTATTTCTTGAGCGCCTTCTTGGCGGCGCGGGCGATGTCTTTGGCGGTCAGGCCGAATTTTTCGAGAAGCTCGTCGTAAGTGTGCGCCGAGGTTCCGAATTCATCGTTGATGCCGATCTGCTCGAACGGCAGCATCACTTCGCCGATGATCAGGGAGGCGATTGCGCTGCCGAGACCGCCGATTTTAGTCTGTTCGTCGGCGGTGACAATCGCTTTCTTGCCGGCCACGTACTTCATGATCTCGGATTTCTTCAGCGGCTTCACCGAGCTGACGTTGATGACCTCGGCCGAAATGCCTTCAGCCTTGAGCAGCTCTGCGGCTTCGACCGATTTCCAGACCATCGCGCCGGTGGCGAAAATCACCACGTCCGAGCCTTCGACGATGCGGTACATCTTGCCGATTTCGTAATCGCCCTCGACCGGGGTGAACACCGGCAGGTCGTTGCGGTTGATGCGGATATAGACCGGGCCGTTGTGCTTGACCATGGCCTTGACCATCTTCTTCGTCTCGATCGCGTCGACGGGATTCAAGACCGTCATGTTGGGGATCGCGCAGATGATGTTGGCGTCCTCGATCGACTGGTGCGTCTTGCCGTCGCCGAAGTCGGAGAGGCCGCAGCTCGAGCCGCAGATCTTGACATTGGCGTTCGGGATGGCGACCGAGCAGCGGATCTGGTCGTAGGCGCGCCCCGACGCAAACACCGCGAAGGTGCTGTAGAAGGGAATCTTGCCGGCCAGCGCGAGCCCGGCCGAAGTCGAGGCCATGTTCGCTTCGGCGATTCCCATTTCGAAATAACGATCGGGGAAGGTGTCCTTGAAGAAACACGACATCGTCGATTTGCCGAGGTCGGC
>CAIXAY010000314.1 GCA_903917505.1 uncultured beta proteobacterium
AAACCTGCGGCCAAACCAGCCGCGGCTCCCGCGAAGGCGGCGCCGTCTATCGGACAAGAACTAGCGGCCAAGAAGACGATGGTTGACAAGGCCCGTTCCGCGCTTCCCAAGATGCACAAGGGTGGGGAAGTCAAAGCCACAGGCGATTATAATCTCAAAGCGGGGGAGCATGTGCTCACTGCCTCGGAAGCCGCGAAGGCTCGGCAACACACGCTGATGGCCGTCGGGTTGAAGTCTCTGGCGCGTCCCAGTAAAGCGCACAAAGGATAATGTCATGAATACTTCGGTCGTCAAATCGGCACTATCATCAATCGGTAAGGGGCTCGGGAAAGCCAGCAGCAAGGTCGCTGAGAATCAGCAGGGCGCGAAGTCCGATGACTCCACATCCTATACGCCTCCGGCTGCGCCCGCCCCGAAGATGCATACGGGCGGCACTGTTTCCGAAGACGGAACCTATAGGATGAAGGCGGGCGAACATGTGCTGACTGCGCCCGAGAAGGCGTTGGCAATTAAGCATGCGCTGATGTTCAGTGGAATGAAGTCTCTTGCCAAGGCAGGGTCGACAGCGAAGAAAGGGACACCTCAGACTTCGATGACTATCGAGGCCGCGCCGAAGTCGACAACCACCGACAAGACGCTAGCGTCCCCTAAGAAGCCCGGGATGCCATCCGCAAGTATAACACCGAGCCCGAAAGCGGGGCCGGGATGGCGAGCACAGTCCGCGATTACAAAGCCGGGCGACACGACTCGTCCGACGGCAAGCGATATTTCGAAGACATAAGGGAGAAATTTCATGGGAGCCATTCGAACTTTGGGAGCAGTATCCGCAGTATCATACACGGCCACGTCGCCAAATCCCACACCCGTGGTGCTTGCGGCCGCCTATTACACTAATTCGGCACTGGCGACCCCAGGAGAGAAGCCATGAAGAAGAACAAGACGATCCACCACCCGAAAGAACATTTGATGCCCACCGACGTCGAGGGCTTCGACGCGCTCTCCGAGCTCGCCCTCGACCTGCACTCGTCGTGGAACCACGCGACCGACCCGCTGTGGCGCCAGCTCGACCCGGTGCTCTGGGACCTGACGCGCAATCCCTGGGTCGTCCTGCAGACGGTGGCGCGCGACAAGCTGCGGGCGGTGCTCGCCGATCCGGCTTTCCGCAAGATCGTCGATGCCTTGCGCCAGGACCGGCGCGACGCGGCGACGGCGCCGGCGTGGTTTCAGCAGACGCATGCGAAGGCACCGCTCTCCTGCGTCGCTTATTTCAGCATGGAATTCATGTTGAGCGAAGCCCTGCCGATCTACTCGGGCGGCCTCGGCAACGTCGCCGGCGACCAGCTCAAGGCGGCCAACGACCTCGGCGTGCCGGTCGTCGGCGTCGGCCTGCTTTACCAGCAAGGCTATTTCCGCCAGGAAATCGACAAGGACGGCGCGCAGCAGGCGCTCTACCCGTACAACGATCCGGGCCAGTTGCCGATCACGCCGCTGCGCCACGCGAACGGCGAATGGCTGCGCCTCGAGATCGCCCTGCCCGGCTACTCGGTCTGGCTGCGCGCCTGGCAGGCCCAGGTCGGGCGCGTCAGGCTGCTTCTCCTCGACAGCAACGACGCCGCCAACTACCCGGTGCATCGCGGCATCACCAGCGAACTCTACGGCGGCGGCTCCGAGCTGCGCTTGAAGCAGGAGCTGCTGCTCGGCGTCGGCGGCTGGCGCCTGCTGCGCGAACTCGGCATCGCGCCGGAAGTCTGCCATCTGAACGAAGGCCACGCGGCTTTCGCCGTGCTCGAGCGCGCGCGCGACTTCATGGAGGCGAACGACCTGCCCTTTGCCACGGCGCTCGCCGTGACGCGCGCCGGCAACCTGTTTACCACCCACACCGCGGTCGCCGCCGGATTCGACCGCTTCACGCCGGCACTCGTCGAGCCCTACCTCGGGCGCTATGCCGAAAAGAAACTGCATATTCCGCTTAACGAACTGCTCGCGCTCGGCCGCTGCAATCCCGACGATGCGAATGAAGATTTCAACATGGCCTATCTCGCGATCCGCGGCAGCGGCGCGGTCAATGGCGTGAGCCGCCTGCACGGCGAAGTCAGCCGCAGCCTTTTCGCGCCGCTTTTCCCGAACTGGCCGTGCGATGAAATCCCGGTCGGCCACGTCACCAACGGCGTGCACATGCCGACCTGGGATTCGGCGGCGGCCGACGCGCTATGGACCGAGAGCTGCGGCAAGAATCGCTGGCACGGCACGTCGCAAAGCCTCACCGACCATGTGCGCGCCATTTCCGACGCCCGGCTCTGGGAATTTCGCAGCGACGCCAGCAAAGCCTTTGTCGATTTCGCCCGCCAACAACTCTCGCGGCAACTCAATGTTTCGGGCAGCTCGAGCGCCGAGGCCGACATGGCGCAACGGATGTTCGACCCCGGCGCCCTGACCCTGGGCTTTGCCCGCCGCTTCGCCACCTACAAGCGACCGAACCTGCTGCTGCACGATCCCGAGCGGCTGCTGCGCCTGCTCGGCGACCCGCACCGTCCGGTGCAGCTAGTCATGGCCGGCAAGGCGCACCCGGCCGACCTCGCCGGCCAGGCGCTGATCCGCCAATGGATGAATTTCATCCGCGGCAGCGAAGCGCGTTCGCATGTGATCTTCCTCGCCGACTACGACATGCACCTGACCGAGCACCTGGTGCAGGGCGTCGACGTCTGGCTCAACACGCCGCGCCGCCCGTGGGAAGCCTGCGGCACGAGCGGCATGAAGATGCTGGTCAATGGCGGCATCAATCTCTCGGTGCTCGATGGCTGGTGGGCCGAGGCCTACACGCCCGAAGTCGGCTGGGCCTTCGGCGACCGGCTGGAACACGGCGACGATCCGGCCGCCGATGCGGCCGATGCCGAAACCCTGTACGCCTTGCTCGAAAACGAGGTGATCCCCGAGTTTTACGCGCGCGATGCGCAAGGCATCCCGACCGCCTGGGTGGCGCGCATGCGCGAGAGCATGGCGCGCCTGACGCCGCGCTATTCGGCCGACCGGGCCGTGCGCGAATACTGCGAAAGCTACTACCTGCCCGCCGCCGCGGCCTACCTGGCGCGCGCCGCCGACAAAGGCCGCAAGGGCGTCGAGCTATTCGCCTGGCGGCAGGCTGTCGCAAAGAACTGGGCCGGGCTGCGCTTCGGCGAGGTCGCTTCGCGCACGGATGGCGATCAGCATGTCTTCGAGACGCAGCTTTATTTCGGCGATCTCGACCCGCAGGCCGTGCGCGTCGAGCTCTATGCCGACGGGATTAACGGCGCGGCGCCCGAGCGCATCGAGATGCAACGCGCGCAACACCTTGTCGGCGGCGCGATCAATGCCTATGCCTATCGCGCCAGCGTCTCGGTGCGCCGCCCGGCGAGCGACTACACGCC
>CAIXAY010000315.1 GCA_903917505.1 uncultured beta proteobacterium
AAGGCGCTGCACCCGGATTTCGGCCAGCAAAGCTGCATGAATGGTGGCCTTTTTCGCGGCAACGCCAGCGTCTTCCGCCGCTTATGATCGGGTTAGGACATCCGCCAAATTAACCGCTCCGATTATCAGCGGGCCGCGGGCGGATGGTGTAGTTCCATTCAGGATGGAATACGTCGCCTTGGATGTCGAGCGTCTTCATCTCGGCGTCGCTGACCTTGATGCCCTTTTCGTAGGTTGAAGTATCGAGCGCGCTCTCAACTTTCAGGCCGGATTTGGTCGTTGTCGCAGCGATCAATTCGACGACGGACATGCGGTCGACGAGCGGTCGCCCGCGCCAAGTCTGTGTGATGTGGCAGAACAGGCGATGCTCGATTTTATTCCACTTCGATGTGCCGGGCGGATAGTGATGAACGTGGAGCACGAGCCCGGTCTGGTCGGCGAGCTTTTGCAGTTCGACTTTCCACAGCCGGACACGCGTTCCATTCGAGCCGCCGCCATCGGCCGTGATCGTCAGGTTGCGGGCGTTCGGGTAGCGCTCGCGCCCCATCACGTCGAGCCAGCGGCGGATGGAGGCGACGGCAAACTGAGCCGTGTCGCTGGTGATCCCGACGCTCACCCACCCCGCATTGGCGCCCACATCGTACACGCCATAGGGCACGACCTTGCCGCGTTCCTTGTCCTCGAAGTCGTGCACCTTCACGCGCCGTGGATCGCCTTTCGGGCGATAGTCGGTGCCGCCGTTCTTATAGTTGCCGATCAGTTCCTTCTTCTTGGTATCGACCGAGATGACGGGTTGCCCCGCGGCCTGCGCGGCAATCACCTTTGCGTTGATGTGCTCGAATTGCGCATTGCGGTCGGGATGCTTCGAGCCTTCATCGGTCTTGCGGTTCGACTGCCGGCTGTAGCCGAGCGTCGGCAACAGTCTTTTCACGCTGCTGGCACTGATCGCGTGGCCCTGTTTCTGCAACGCCGCCGCCACCTTGTCGTGGCTTTTCGATACCCACAACAGCGGGCGCATCGGATCCCCGAGCGTGGCCGGCTCGATGATGCTGCGCAGGTCCTCGAGCAGCGTCGCGTCCCGGCTCCACAGAGGCCGCCGCCCGCCACCCTTGCGGCGCTCCCGGCCTTTTGCCAGGGGCGCGGCGTCGAGGTCTTTCAGTCCCCGACGGATGGTCGAGCGCGCCAGCCCTGTGATCGCCGAAACCGCCTTCAGACCGCCCCATCCCGCAGCCCGCACCTCGCCGGCCGCGAACAGACGCCGCCCGCGCTCATCAAGTAACGAGCCGACGCACTGCCACCTTTGCCGAATCGCTTGCGTGTCGATCATGCCGACCCGCATACTGCCCAAACGCCATCCCAGGAATCCCGCCCCCCAGAGTCAAATCACCGCAGGGCGCAAAAGAGAAAGCCGATTCACTTGTTGTGACGGATGTCCTAATCTCGATATAGGTACCCCACGGATCGGTGACGAACGCGATGCCGACACCGATATCGTTCACGGAATAGGGCCAGTCGACCTTGACGCCATGGGCTTCGAGCGTCGCCGATGAAGGCCTTCAGGTCCTTTCACGTCAAAGCCG
>CAIXAY010000316.1 GCA_903917505.1 uncultured beta proteobacterium
AGCTGATCGAGTCGCTGATCGAGGCGGAGTTCGACCTCACCACCTGCCAGGAGATGCTCGTCGACCACGCCTTCACGCTGCCGATCGAATTGCTCTGGCCCGGCCAGCAGCGCCACGTGCGCACCGTGCCGGTGTGCATCAACACCGTGCAGTTTCCGCTGCCCTCGGCGGCGCGCTGCTTCAAGCTCGGCCAGGCGATCGGGCGCGCGGTCGAAGCCTGGGATGCAAAACAGCGCGTCGTGGTGATCGGCACCGGCGGCCTGTCGCACCAACTCGACGGGAAGCGCGCCGGTTTCATCAACAAGGAGTTCGACCTGATGTTCATGGACAAGCTGCCGACCGACCCGCTCTGGGCGACGCGCTACTCGATTCTCGACCTCGTCGAACTGGCCGGTACACAGGGCGTCGAACTGCTGATGTGGCTGGCGGCGCGCGGGGCGCTGCTCGGCGAGGTTAACACCCTGCACAGCAACTATCACGTTCCGATTTCGAACACGGCGTCGGGGCTGATGCTGATGGAGAACGTCTAGCCCAGTTGAACGATCTGGTTCAGCACGGTACAGGCTTCGGCAAACGGTGCATCCGGCAGGCGCTTGAGCGGATGCGGTGCGGCTTCGCGCAGGCGCCAGTCGAAAGACTTCGGCTGGTGACACAGCACGAACGCGGTCTTGCCGGCCCGGGTGCCCTTGACGATGGGCAGCGGGACGGCGAACGGGTTGTCGGCGTTGTACGCGGCCGTGGTCATCGGCAGGCCGATCACCAGCGAGGTGCGCTCGTTGAAGGCGCGTGGCGAGAGAACGACGAACGGATGCCTGTCGCGCATTTCGCGGCCAGCCTGCGGGTTGCAGTCGATCCAGATGACGTCCTGCCGGTCAGGCGCCCAGGCCTTGCTTGACCGGCGAGCTACCAACGCTCGGCCCCCAGGGGCGCGCTGGCCATGGCTTCGCCGCCGTGGCGAGCCGGGTCGAAGCGGGACAGCCGCTGAAGAAGCGTGAGGGGCGCGTCGGCCACGGGGGAAATGATGACGCGCCCGGCTTCAACGGAAACCCGCACCCGCTGGTCGGCGTGAAGATCCGCTGCGCGCGCCACGGCTGCCGGCAAGCGCACACCGAGATTGTTTCCCCAGTGCTTTATATCAAGGATGGCTTCGGTCATGCACTGCTTTCCCAATCATGTCTAGACGAAGTATAAACACCGTCCGTGGAGAAAAGCAAGTCGCGCCGGAGCCTGCGCGCATCTGGAGGCGGAAGTTCGGTTCAGAAGCCGGGCCGGCTTCAGCGCAGACCGAAAAACGACAGGATGGCGACGACGATAACGATCAGGCCGACGATATAAACGATGCTGTTCATGAGAGCTCCCTTCAAAGGCTTGAGAATTTTCAAATTCCGTGCGCGGATTGCTGCACACGAGTACCCTGTTTAGTCTATCCGGCACGCGCTTTCCGTACGCCAGCGCGCATATCGGTGAAAGCGTCGGCCGTCACGCGCGGCTGGAACCTTGCGATGGCGAACCGACTCCTACGCGAGTACTGCTTGCCAGGCGCTCGCCCCGCAAACTTGCGAACCATAAGGCGTAGCGCCCGCCACCAAGGAATCCCATGTCCGCATCGCCCAAACCCAGCGAGCCTGCGCAGCAGGCGAGGGGCCTGCGGCTCGCCGTCAGGAAAGCCGCCAGCCGCCTGCAGGACTGGTTCGCCGTCCAGCCTCTGGGCGGCAAGCTGGTGATGCTGGCCACGGCGCTGCTGATTGTCGCCACCGGCGTTTATTCGTACACGCTCGTCGCCAGGCAGGCCGCGCTCGCCGAGCAGGTCAAGGCGATGGCCGACGACGGCGCGGCGGCCGACCCCTGGGCGCTCGACGACAAGCTGCCGGTGGTGTTCGGCAAGGGCTCGCTGCTGAGCTTCCTCGAAACCCGGCCGGTCGATCGCATCACGGTGATCTACAAGGCGCTGCTGTGGAACGTCTCGGAGCGTATCGTGCTGATCGAATCGCAGTGCAAGCAGTACGCCTACTACCCGAGCGACATGGAGAGCGCCATCTTCGCCAGCAAGGCAGTGACCGCGCCGTGGGCCGGCAAGCTCGCCTTCATTCCGCGCAGCGAGCTCGGCGAGGGCAGCCGCCAGCTGATGGCCCAGCTCGATCAGCGCTTTTCCGGCGCCCGCCCGCAATCGGAAAAGGACAGCTGGAAAGCCGGCCTCAGCGGCGCGCTCTCGCTGGCGCTGACACTCGGTCTGCTGGCCTTCGTGCTGTATCAGCTCAAGGGGCAGTTCAAGTCGCTCAAGTTCATCGAGCCGGCGCAGGTGCGCGGCTCGATAGCCGACCTCGTCGGCATGGACGACATCAAGGCCGAGGTGGCGCAGATCAAGGACCAGTACCAGCGCCGCGCCGCGTACGCCGAATACGGCATCAGCAAGACCTTCAACGTGATGTTCAGCGGCCCGGCCGGGACCGGCAAGACCAAGCTCGCAAGTTATCTCGCCAAGGACCTCGGCCTGCCCATCCTGTTTCACTCGGCGGCCAACCTCGAGACCGGTTTCGTCGCCGGCGGCTCGAACACCCTGAGCCGCATCATGGCCATGGCCAAGCGGCGCCAGCGCTGCATCGTTTTCCTCGACGAGGCGCAGGACCTGTTCATGAAGCGCGGCGGCCGGCGCAAGTTCGACGACGATACCGCCAACACGCTGCTGTCGGTGCTCGACGGCGTGCGCAGCCGCAACGAGGCGGAGATCATCTGGATCGTCGCCAGCAATTTCAACAGCGAGACCATGGCCATGGACGAGGCGATGCTGCGCCGCTTCCAGATGAAGGTCGATTTTCGCATGCCCAACCGCGAAGAGCGGCTGGCCATTTTCAATCATTATCTCGGGCAGCGCGCGAGCAAGGTGGTATCCGGGCTCGATCTGCGCCACCTCGTGGAGATCACCGAAGGCCGCAGCCCGGCCGACCTCGAGACCATCGTCAGCCAGGCCGGGATCAGCGCCGTGCAGGCCGGCGAAATGATAGACGCCGAGACCCTGATGCAGGCCGCCGAGCGCGTCCTGGTCGGCAACGTCAATGTGCACACCACGCAGGAGCGCGAGCGCGACCGGCGCATCATCGCCGTGCACGAATGGGGCCATTTCCTCGTCGATCTCGAATACGAACGCCAGCGCACCAAGGGCGACTGGGACCTGATCCTCGCCGACATGAAGACGATCAAGATCTCGCTCAAGGCCAATCCGCGCACCAATGCGCTTGGGTTCGTCTTCCACAAGCAAGGCGCCAACCTGCTCAAGAGCAAGGGCGATATCGAACACGAGGTGCGCGTGCTGCTCGGCGGCATGGCCAACGAGGAATTGTTCTTCGGCGAGGATGGCACGACCAACGGCGCGCACAACGACATCACCCGCGTCACCCAGCTGCTCCACCACGCGGTCGGCGAGATGGGCATGTACCGCACGACGCGCCTCAACTTCGGCGCGCTGGCGCGCGAAGGCGAGGCCAGGCGCGAGCTCGATGAGGAAACGCGGCGCATCATGGAAGCCCAGAGCGAGCGCTTGTATCGCGAGACCCGGGCGCTGCTCGCCGAGCGCAAGAGCCTGACCGAGCATCTGGTCGGCAAGCTGCTGGCCGCGGGCGAGATGAGCCTGCCTGAGGCGCTGCGCGAAATTCGCAGCTTCGAGGCTGCGCGGCGCCTTCCCTGAACCTGGCGTGGGTCCTGCGTTCGACCCCCACGGCGGGCCGGTAGCGCTCGCCGCTGTCAGGGCAGCACGGTATTCAGCGCAAACCCCGGATCGGCAAGCTGTGCGGGCGAGGGGGAGAGCCCCTGGTCGAGGAGCTTGCGCGCGCTCAGGTGCTCGCCCGGATGGTTCACCGAATCGGCGGCGATCAGCCGGCCCTGCCGGAAGTAGAAGGCGGAAAACTTTCGCCCGGCCGGATCGCCGCGCGTGACCATTTCGTCGAAGCCGGCGTTGAGGCCGACCATTTGCAGCCGGACGTCGTATTGCTCGGACCAGAACCACGGCGTCGCGCTGAACTCGCGCGCCTTGCCGAGCAGCGCGGCGGCGGCCGACCTGGCCTGTTCGGAGGCGTTGTGTATCGATTCGAGGCGGCGGAAGCCGCCGTCCTGCAGGCGCCGCGCCGTGCAATCGCCGGCGGCGACGATGGCCGCATCGCTCGTGCGCGAACAGGCGTCGACGACGATGCCGCCGCTCTGGCATTCGAGTCCCGCGGCCAGGGCGATTTCGGCATTGGGCACGATGCCGATGCCGACGATCACGAGATCGGCCGGAAACTCGCGCCCGTCGCCGGTGCGCACGGCGGCGATGCGCTCGCCCTTGACGACGAGTTCGCTGACCATGGCGCCGAGCACGATCTCGACGCCGTGCTCGCGGTGCAGATCGAAATGGAACTGCGAGATCGGCGGCGAAACGACGCGCGCCATCAGCCGGTCGAGGGCTTCGAGCACGCTCACGGCTTTTCCTTGCCGGCGCGCCGCGGCGGCGATTTCGAGGCCGATGAAGCCACCGCCGATGACGACGACATGGTGTGCGCGAACCAGCGCGGCGCTGATCGCCTGCGCGTCGGCCAGGGTGCGCAGCGTATGCACGCCGCCGGCGTCGGCGCCGGGCAGCGTCAGCCGGCGCGGGCGCGAACCCGTGCACAGCGCGAGGCCGGCATAGGCGCGCCGGCTGCCGTCGGCGAGCATGATTGCGCGCGCCGGACGATCGATGGCCGTGACGCGCACGCCGGTTTCAAGCGCGATGTCTTTCCTGGCGAGCAATTCCGGCGCGCGCATCGTCAGTTGCGCTTCCGGTGTTTCGCCGAGCAGAAAGCCTTTCGACAGCGGCGGGCGGTGGTAGGGCGGGCGGGCCTCGTCACCGAGCAGGGTGATCGGTCCCGCAAACCCCTCGGCGCGCAGCGCCTCGGCGACGGTCAGCCCGGCGAGGCCGGCGCCGACGATGAGCATGCCGGGCGTGGCTTCCGGCGATTCCCGGCCTAGCGTTTTGGGCATGGGCTGCTCCGTCAATTGGTGAGGAAAAAAATCGGTTTTAACCACAACGGGCACAACGAAGATCAAAAAATTCTAAATCGTTCCCTGCGCAAATATCCGGTGAGTATTTTCAAGTGCATTTCGTCGTGGCCGTTGTGGCCGTTGTGGTTAATTGCAGCTTCTCCACGAAGAGCAGATCAGATCAGCCCGCGCTGTTTCAATTCGTCTTTCAGCCAGGCATAGCAGATCGGCGCGGCGACGAGGCCGGGGATGCCGAAAGCGGCTTCCATGGCCAGCATGGCGGCAAGGAGTTCGCAGGGCCGGGCGTTGATCCGGCCGCCGATGATGCGCGCGTTGAGGAAGTATTCGAGCTTGTGGATGATGACGAGGAAGCCTAGCGATGCCAGCGCGACCGCCGGCGAATAGGCGAGGCTGTACCGGCTCGCATTTCCTGGACACGGTTTTGCAACTCAGGCCGCCTTTCGTATGGCATAAGCCTGGCGGGCTTCAAGGGGTGACATGAAGTCCAGTTTTTCCAAACGCCAATGATGATTGTAACGTTCCTTGAACTC
>CAIXAY010000317.1 GCA_903917505.1 uncultured beta proteobacterium
GAGTTCAAGGAACGTTACAATCATCATTGGCGTTTGGAAAAACTGGACTTCATGTCACCCCTTGAAGCCCGCCAGGCTTATGCCATACGAAAGGCGGCCTGAGTTGCAAAACCGTGTCCAGGAAATGCGAGCCGGTACAGCAGCTCGCGTGCGTAACGCGGCGAGAAGCCAGCGTCGAGCATCTGGCGCAGCACTTCGGTCTTGATGGGTTCCGTGCGCGCGCTCTCGCCCCAGGCCGCGCCCGCGAGGTGCTGTTCGAACATCTTGCGCAGCGAACGGATCTCGTCCATCACTTCCATCGGCACGACTTCCGCCTTCGCGGCCGGCGCCTGAACTTGCGGCCGCTCCACTTGCGGCGCGGGCCGCGGCGAGAAGGCGGGCGGCAGTTGCGGCGCGACCCTCGGCCTGTCCGGGGCGCTGCCCTGCTCGGACGACAACCTCACCGTGTAATCGTCGTCGCGCTTGTCCCTGGCCGGCGCCGGCACGATCATCTCCATTTCCGATGCGGCGACCGCCATGATCTCGACACCGCCGGGGATGGCGCGGTTCGACAGGATGATGGCGTCCGGCCCCAACAGCTCCTTGACCTTGTGCAAGGCATCGCGCGCCGTTGCGGCGATGAATTTTCTGACGTTCATACCCTGCCTCCGATGATCGAGGTGACTTTGATGATTTTGCTTTCAGGCACTTCGCCGTGGGCGAGCACCTTGAGCTGGGATATGCCGCACCGCAGGAAGCGCGACAGCAGCGTGCGCAGATTGCCGGGCACCAGCAGCACCGCCGGCAGGCCGAGTTCTTCCTGGCGCTGCGCGGCCGCCGCCGTTTCGCGGATCAGCGTGTCGGCCAGGCTCGGCTCGATGCTGGCGTTGTCGCCGCCGCCGGCGATCGCCTGCAGCAGCACGCGCTCGAGCTGCGGATCGAGCGACATGACCTGCATTTCGGCGCCGCTCGGGTAAAGCTGCTGGATGATCGAACGGCCGAGCGCGATGCGCACCTGCGCGGTCAGCACTTCGGCATCCTGCGTGCGCGGCGCCAGTTCGGCGATGGTCTCGATGATGGTGCGCATGTCGCGGATATGGATGCCTTCCTCGAGCAGGTTCTGCAGGACTTTCTGCAGCACGCCGAGCGGCAGCATCTTGGGCACCAGGTCTTCGACGAGCTTCGGGATTTCCTTGGCCAGGTGGTCGATCAGCGCCTGCGTTTCCTGGCGGCCGAGCAGCTCGGCGGCGTGCGAGAGGATCAGGTGATTGAGATGCGTCGCGGCCACCGTGCTGGCATCGACGACAGTGTAGCCGTAGGCCTGCGCCTGTTCGCGCAGCGCCGTGTCGATCCACACCGCCGGCAGGCCGAAGGCCGGATCCTTGGTGACCGTGCCCGGCAAGGTTCCGGCGACGCGGCCCGGATTGATCGCCAGCAGGCTGCCCGGGAAAGCTTCGCCCTGGCCGATCTCGACCCCCTTGAGCAAGATCCGGTAGACGTTCGGCTTGAGCTCCAGGTTGTCGCGGATATGCACCGGCGAAACGAGGAAGCCGACTTCCTGCGCAAACTTCTTGCGAATGCCGCGGATGCGCCGCAGCAACTCGCCGTCCTGCGCCTTGTCGACGAGCGGAATCAGGCGGTAACCGACTTCGAGGCCGAGCACGTCGAGCGGCGACACGTCGGCCCAGCTCGCCTCCTGCGCTTCCGACGCGAGCGGCGGCGCCGCGGCGACGGCCACCGGCTTGGCACTGCGGGCGCGGCGGTCCATGTCCCAGGCGAGCACGCCCAGGCCGCTGGCGAGCAGCAGGAACACGAAGTTCGGCATGCCCGGAATGATGCCGAGCAGGCCGATGATGGCCGCTGCCAGGGCGATCACCTTGGGGTTGTCGAAGAGCTGGCCGAGGAACTGCTGCGAAAGATTCTGTGCGTCGCCGACGCGCGTCACGACCATGCCGGCGGCGATCGAGATGATGAGTGCCGGGATCTGCGCGACCAGGCCGTCGCCGATGGTCAGCAGCGTGTAGGTCTTGGCCGCCGCGCCAAGGTCGAGATTGTGCTGCAGCACGCCGACGAACAGGCCGCCGATGATGTTGATGAACATGATCAGGATGCCGGCGACCGCATCGCCGCGCACGAACTTCGAGGCACCGTCCATCGAACCGAAGAAGTCGGCTTCCTCGGCGATCGTCGCGCGCCGCTTGCGCGCTTCGTCCTCGCCGATCAGCCCGGCGTTGAGGTCGGCGTCGATGGCCATCTGCTTGCCGGGCATCGCATCGAGCGTGAAGCGCGCGGCGACCTCGGCGACACGGCCGGCGCCCTTGGTGATGACGACGAAATTGATGATCACCAGGATCGCGAACACGACGATGCCGACTGCATAATTGCCGCCGACCAGGAAATGCCCGAAGGCTTCGATGACGTGTCCGGCGGCGCCCGGCCCGGTGTGCCCTTCGAGCAGCACGATGCGGGTCGAGGCGACGTTGAGCGACAGGCGCAGCA
>CAIXAY010000318.1 GCA_903917505.1 uncultured beta proteobacterium
CGACCCGGTGACGCCGACGATGTAGCCGATGGCGATCGGCGTCGTGATGCTCGAGAGATTGCCGCAGGTATTGAAGATCCCGCCGGAAAGGCCGGCGATCTGTTTCGGCGCGGTGTCGGAATTGACCGCCCAGCCGAGCGCCCCGACGCCCTTGCCGAAGAAGGCCAGGGCCATGAAGAAGACCACCACCACCGAGTCATCGGTGTAGTTGCAGACGATGATGCTCATCGACAGCAGCATGCCGGCGACGATCGGGACCTTGCGCGCCACGGTCAGCGAGAAGTTCTTGCGCAGCAGCCAGTCCGAAATGATGCCGCCGAGAATGCCGCCGCCGAAACCGCAGATGGCCGGGATCGAGGCCACGAAACCGGCCTTGAGGATGGTCATGCCGCGCGCCTGGACGAGATAGACGGGGAACCAGGTGATGAAGAAGTAGGTCAGCGCGTTGATGCAATATTGCGCGATATAGATGCCGACCATCATGCGGTTTTGCAGCAGTTGCTTGATGTATTTCAGGTTCGGCCCTTCGGTCTTTTCCCCCTTGGCTTGCTGATCGAGGTTGACCAGTGCGCCGCCAGCCGCGATGTATTCGAGCTCTGCGCTATTGGCGAAGGGATGCTGCCTGGGGGCGTAAACGAATTTGTTCCAGATGAAAACAAAGACCAGCCCGAGTACGCCCATGACCGTGAATACGTAGTGCCATCCGAAGGAATGCACCAGCCATCCCATCAGCGGCGCAAAGATCACCGTCGCCGCGTATTGCGCCGAGTTGAAGATCGCTGAAGCGGTTCCGCGTTCGTTGGCCGGGAACCAGGCCGCGACGATGCGGCTGTTGGCCGGGAAGGAAGGCGCTTCGGCCGCGCCGACGCAAAAGCGCAGGGCGAACAGAATGACCAGGGCCAAGGCGCCGGTGAAGAAACCGACGGCGCCTTGAAGCAGCGTAAACAGCGACCAGAAGAAAATGCTAACAGCATATACTTTCTTGGAACCGAACTTGTCGAGGAGCCAGCCGCCGGGCAACTGGGCGGCGACGTAGGCCCAGCCGAAGGCCGAAAAGACGTAGCCCATATTCACTGCATCGAGGCCCAGCTCCTTGGAAATCGCCGGTCCGGCGATCGAGATCGTTGCTCGATCCGCGTAATTGATCACGGTGATCAGGAAGAGGACCGTGAGGACACTCCAGCGTGTCCGCGTCATCTTCTCCGCCCCCAATTGAGCGATTTTCTTCAATACTGTTTCCCCTGTAGTCACAAGTTTCCCCTCGTTGACTGTGCATCTGCGAACACAATGGGAGCATCGCCTGCTCCACCCCCTTGCCGGCCGACGCGGAACGCGAATAAGCCTGCGTACTCAACTTTATTCATCAGTCGTCGTACGTCTGGTTTCGCAGTATAATCAAGCGGTGAGTTTTTGCAAGCAAAAAAACTTGAACTTCTTGTACCGGCTCGCATTTCCTGGACACGGTTTTGCAACTCAGGCCGCCTTTCGTATGGCATAAGCCTGGCGGGCTTCAAGGGGTGACATGAAGTCCAGTTTTTCCAAACGCCAATGATGATTGTAACGTTCCTTGAACTC
>CAIXAY010000319.1 GCA_903917505.1 uncultured beta proteobacterium
ATCCGCACCCCGATGAACGCCATCATCGGCATGGCCCACCTGCTGCGGCGCAGCGGCCTCAACGCGACACAGATCGACCGCCTCGACAAGATCGAAACGGCCAGCGACCATCTGCTCAACGTCATCAACGACATTCTCGACCTGTCGAAGATCGAGGCCAACAAGCTCATCCTCGAAGAACTGCCGGTGGCGGTCAACGCCCTGTTGAACAACGTCTGCTCGATCAGCACGGCGCGCGCGCAGTTCAAGGGGCTCAAATTGAAAATCGAAAGTGCGCCCTTCCCGTCCAACCTGCAGGGCGATCCGACGCGCCTGCAACAGGCGCTGCTCAACTACGTCAGCAACGCCATCAAGTTCACCGAGTCCGGCACGGTCAGCGTGCGCGCCATCGGCGAGGAAGAAACTCCCGCGTGGCTGCGCGTGCGCTTCGAGGTCGAGGACACCGGCGTCGGCATCGCGCCCGACGCGCTGCCGCGGCTGTTCACGGCGTTCGAGCAGGCCGACAATTCGACGACGCGCAAGTATGGCGGCACCGGGCTTGGGCTCGTCATCACCCGGCGGCTGGCCGAACTGATGGGCGGCGAGGTCGGCGTCGAGAGCGCGCCCGGCGTCGGCAGCACCTTCTGGTTCACCGTCCTACTGAAGAAATCGGAACGGCGCAACGACCTCGCGCAGGAACCGGCAAGCGAGGCCGAGGATTTGATCCGCCGCCGCCATGCGGGCCGGCGCGTGCTGCTGGTCGATGACGAACCGATCAATCTCGAAGTCGCGCGCTTTCTGCTCGAGGCAGCGGGACTCGTCGTCGACACCGCCGAAGACGGCGCCGCGGCCGTCGAATTGGCGCGCCAGACCCCTTACGCGGTCGTCCTCATGGATGTGCAGATGCCGAGGCTCGACGGCCTCGCGGCGACGCGGCAGATCCGCGCCCTGCCCGACTGTCGCGAGTTGCCGATTCTCGCCATGACCGCCAACGCATTTCTCGAGGACCGGGCGCGCTGCCTCGACGCCGGAATGAACGATTTCCTGATCAAGCCTTTCGTTCCCGAACTGCTTTTTTCGACGCTGGTCAAGCATCTCGACCAACGGTCAGGATGACCTGACCGCTGGTCGAAGAATTCGGCCGCGGCGCCGGCGCGCGTGTTACGCTCGAACTAATTGAAAGGGCAAACCCAGCGAAAGCCGGGGACGCAAAGCCACGGGCCTGCGAGGATCGCTACGATCCTTATGGTCGCCGGGTTGCCAATGCGCCAGACCGATGCCGTCTGTGCCTTTCAATAGCGAAGCATTTAATCATCCACTATTGGGAGTTGCACGATGAAGCGACAGGTCCTCCTCGCCGGCTTGCTGGCCAGCACTTCAGTCTTCGGCGCGTCCGCCTGGGATTCGCCGCAGGCGGCCGACGGGCAGCAAGCACCGGCTGCGGCCGCCGGCGCGAACAGCAGCACCGCTGCGGCAGCCACCCTCGCCCAGGGCCTGGCGAGCGGCGGCAGCCCGGGCCAGGCGGCGCTGAACGGCGCCAGCGGCTGGGCGACCGGCGCGGCGCAGAGCTTCGGGCAAAAATATCTGCCGACCTTCGAGCTCGGTTTTTCCTTCAGCGAAAACAGCAAGCCGGTCTTCGGCGTGCTCGGCGTCATCCCGCTGTTCGAAAGCAAAGACCTGTCGAACACCGTCTTCAGCCAGGTGAGCAGCTACCGCAGCGACGGGCGCACGACGCTCAATCTCGGCATCGGCGATCGCTACCTGCTGGCCGGCGAGCGCCTGCTGCTCGGCGTCAACGCTTTCTACGATCACGAATTCCCGTACGACCATGCGCGCACCAGCGTCGGCGCGGAAGTGCGCAGCTCGGTGATGGAATTCAACGCCAATTTCTATCAGGCCCAGTCAGGCTGGAAGACCAGCCGCGATGGCGTAGCCGAAAAAGCCATGGGCGGCTATGACGCCGAGATCGGCGTCGCGCTGCCCTACATGCCGCAGGTCAAGGCCTATGCGCGCCACTTCCAGTGGAACGCCACCGACGGCGCCGCCGACCTCAGCGGCAACGTCGTCAGCCTCAAGGCCAGCCCGATCGAGGGCATCAGCCTCGAGGCCGGCCGCACCTATTACAGCGGCAGCGCCCAGCCCAATGCCAACAGCATTACGATGCAGTTCGACCTGATCAAGTTGTTCAGCCCGTCGGCGCGCGCCAAGCCCTTCTTCGCCAGCCAGGCCTACGCTTTCGAGTCGATGCGCGAACACCGCTACGACAAGGTCAGGCGTGAAAACATCATCCAGAAACAGACCGGCCGCGGCTTCATCGTCACCGCCAGCGGTCGCTAGAGAGGCCATGCCATGAACAAGACACATCGACTGATTTTGGGCGCGGCGCTGGCCCTGCCCGTGCTGGCTTTCGCCGGCTCGCCCTGCACGCGCGACGGCACCGGCGCGATCACCGTCACCGCGCAATGCGCGACGACGCCGCAGGCCTACGACGTGACCATCTACAAGCTCGGCTTGTGTACCGCCCATCCGGCGCTCGGCGCCAATCCGGATTTCAGTTCATGCACCATGCTGATCGACGGCGCCGGCCAGCTCGCGCATCTGGCCGCCGGCAGTTCGGTCGTGCTCTCCGGTTCCACGGTGCCGCGCAACGGCACTTACGGCTTCGCCGTGATGGTCGCCAGCAACAGCATCGGCATCACCAGCACGCAGCGCTACGACGTCGCCAAGACCGGCGCTGCGGGCGGCGGCGGTACCAGCTGCTGGAGCGTCGCCGGTACCGTGGACCGGGAGAATCCGCCGCCATCGCTCGTCGCCTGCGGCAGCACGCCGGCGCCGGGCGTGACCATCGACAAGCTCAGCCATTTCAGCAATGGCGGCTCGCACGACCCGTCGGCCGGCGGCGTCTTCAACGGGCTATCGAGCACGGTCGCGGTCATCGGCGGCAGCATGAACGCCAAACTCGCAACGAGCAACCTGACGACCGCGGTCGCCGCCGACTGGCCGAACGCCATCACCCGCCTGATCGCCGTTCAGACCTTCAGCGCCGGCGTGAAGATTGACACCGCGACGCATGGCCTCGACGTGGCCTTCGACATATCGAACTCGTCAACGCCGTGGATCGACAATGGCACCGGCGAGCTGCGACAATTCGGCACCGGGCCGTTCTCGATGGTGATCACCACGCGTTAGAAGAAACGTCGGGTTACGGACTGCGATCCAACCGACCTGCAAAATCCATCGTCATTCCGGCGAAAGCCGGAATCCAGAAACATTCTGGACACCGGCTTGCGCCGGTGTGACGAATGACACTCAGTAGGCGGTCAGTCCGCCGTCGACCGGCAGCGCCACGCCGTTGAGGAAGGACGCTTCGTCGGACGCCAGGTAGAGCGCCGCGTTGGCGACGTCGAGATCGGTCGCCAGGCGGCCGAGCGGCACTTCGCTCATGCGCTCTTCCTTCTTCTTCGGATCCTTGAACATGACCTGCACCAGCGGCGTATCGACGGTGCTCGGGTGGATTGAATTGCAGCGGATGTTGTCCTTGGCGTAGCGCACGCCGACCGTCTTGGTCATCAGCGTGACCGCGCCCTTGGTGATCGTATAGGCTTCCGGCGTGTACTTGTGCCCGACCAGGCCGCAGATCGACGACATGTTGATGATGGAGCCGCCGCCGCCCTTGCGCATCAGCGGAATCGCGTGCTTGATGCCGAGGAAGGGACCCTTGACGTTGACCGCCAGCATCGCATCGAGGCTCTCTTCCTTCATCTCCTCGATCAACTCGCGAATGTTGATGCCGGCGTTGTTCACCAGCACGTCGAGCCGACCGCACTGCGCGACGACGGCGGCGTAGGCGGCGATCCAGCTCGCCTCCTTGGCCACGTCGAGCGGCTGGAAGAAAGCCTTGCCGCCCTTGGCCGCGATCGCTGCAACCGTCGCCTGGCCGGCATCGGCGTTCAGGTCGCAAACGAATACCGTCGCGCCCTCTTCGGCAAAACGCCTGGAAATCGCCGCCCCCAGCCCCTGCGCCGCCCCGGTGACCAGCGCGATCTTGTCCTTCATTCTCATTGCAATACTCCCCTTGTGATTGGCTGCCGCTAAGCCGCCAGATTACGCTTGATGTTCAGGACGCCATAACCCTGGCAGGTCGGCATCATTTCGATGATGTTGATATTCACATGCGGCGGCAGCGTCGCCACCCAGTAAGCCGCTTCGGCGATATCGGCCGCGGTCAGCGGATCCGTGCCTTCGTAGATTTTCGCCGCCGCCGCGTCGTCGCCGCGGAAACGCACGTTCGAGAACTCGGTGCCGCCGCACAGGCCGGGCGCGATGTTGGTCGCGCGCACGCCGGTGCCGACGAGGTCGGCGCGCAGATTGCGCGTGAACTGGTCGACGAAGGCCTTGGTCGCGCCATAGACGTTGGCGCCCGGCATCGCCGTCGCGCCGGCGACCGAGCCCAGGTTGATGATGGTGCCGCTGCCGCGTTCGACCATCGCCGGCAGGAGCGCATGCGTCATCGCCACCAGGCCCTTGACGTTGGTGTCTATCATCGTCTGCCATTCGGCGAGCGAAGCGCGTTGCGCGGGTTCAAGACCGAGCGCCAGGCCGGCGTTATTGATCAGCACGTCGATCGGTTTCCAGGCAGCCGGCAAGCTCGCGAGGACCTGCGGAATGGCGGCTGTGTCGGTGACATCGACGACCAGCGGCAGCAGGTTCGCGCCCAGTTCCTCGCGCAGGCCAGCGAGCTTGTCGGCGCGCCTGGCGGTGGCGATAACCTTATGCCCGTGACTGACGAACTTGCGCGCCATCTCCGCGCCGAAGCCGACGCTGGCGCCGGTGATCAACACAATCATCGCTTGCCTCCTTGAATGATGTATTACAAGTATGAACCGGTTCGGGCCGAGCGCGCAATGGTAAAATCGCCGCACCCGCGCCGAACATTCATCGGCGCGTCAATAAGAATCAATGGGACATCGCGTGAACAATTCCACTCTACCTGAAGCGTCGCCTCTGGACGTCTACGCCGCGCTGCATCAACGCAAGTCGATCCGCGCCTTCCGACCCGACCCGGTGCCGCGCGCGGCCATCGAGCGCATCCTCGCAGCGGCGGCGCGCTCGCCGAGCGGCACCAACATCCAGCCCTGGCAGGTGCGGGTGCTGACCGGCGCCGCGCGTGCACGCCTCGTCGACGCCGTGCTGACCTTCCGCAAGGCCAACCCCGGCGTCGAGAATTGGGAGTACCCGTATTACCCGGCGAAGTGGAAGGAGCCCTATCTCGGGCGCCGGCGCAAGGTCGGCTGGGATTTGTACGCGCTGCTCGGCATCACGCGCGCCGACAAGGAAAGGATCGCCGCCCAGCACAATCGCAACTTCACTTTCTTCGACGCCCCGGTCGGCCTGATCTTCAGCATCGACGGCGATCTCGAGCGCGGCAGCTGGCTAGACTACGGCATGTTCATCCAGTCGCTGCTGCTCGCCGCCGAAGCCGAGGGCCTCGCCACCTGCCCGCAGGCCTGCTGGGTCGGCCATGCCGACATCGTCGCCGAGACGCTGTCCTTCGCGGCCAACGAACGGCTCGTCTGCGGCGTGGCGCTCGGGTTTCCCGACGCCGATGCGGTCGTTAATCAGCTGTGCACCGAACGCGCGCCGCTCGCCGACTTCGTCACCTTCGTCGATGCTTAGATCGCCGCCGAACGCATCGTCGTACCGGCGGAAGCCGGTGCCCAGTGCATGCGCCTGCTGGATTCCGGCTTCCGCCGGAATGACCAGGTAGTCGCTAAATCAGACCGCCGCCGAGCGAGCGGTAGAGATCGATGGCATTGGTCAGCCTGAGCAGTTGCGCCTGCACCAGCGCCTGCTCGGCGAGGAAGAGGTCGCGCTCGGCGATCAGCACTTCGATGTAGTTGGCGATACCGGTGCGGTAGCGCTGCTCGACGAGGCGCAGCAAATCGGCCTGGGCATCGGTCACCGCCTGCTGCTCTTCGATCTGCTGGTCGAGCAGCGAACGCGCGACGAGCGCGTCGGCGACTTCGCGGAAGGCGACCTGGATGGTCTTTTCGTAATCGGCGACGGCGATATCCTTGCGCACCTCGGTCAGCGTCAAGGTGGCGCTGTTGCGCCCGGCATCGAAAATCGGCATGAGCAGCTGCGGCGCGAACGACCAGGCGCCCGAGCCCGAGTCGAACAGGCCGGACAAGGCGTTGCTCGCCGTGCCATAGCCGGCGGTCAGCGAAATGCGCGGGAAGAAAGCGGCGCGCGCCGCGCCGATGTTGGCGTTGGCGGCTTTCAGGCGCTCCTCGGCGGCGCGGATGTCGGGCCGCCGCGTCAGCAGTTCGGACGGCAGGCCGGCCGGCAATTCGCTGACGATGCCCTGCGCCGCAAGCGCCTGCACGACCGGCATGCCGGCGACCGGTTTGCCGACCAGCAGGACCAGCGCATTGTTCGCTTGCGCGCGTTGCCGCGCCAGCACCGCGAGTGCGATGCGGGCGTTGAGCACCAGAGTTTCGTTGGCGCGCAAATCGAGCGCTGAACTCGCGCCGACATCGAAGCGCTGCCGGGCGAGCTTGTAAGCGACTTCACGCCCGTCGAGCGTGCGTTGCGCGAGCTCCTGCTGCTCGGCGAAAGCGCGTTCGGCCAGCGCCGCCTTGGCGACCTCGGCGATCAGGCTGATCTGCGCCGCCTGGCGCGCTTCGCCGGTGGCCAGATACAGGCTCAATGCCGCCTGATTGAGGCTGCGCACGCGGCCGAGATAATCGATCTCGAAAGACGCCAGGCTGAAGCCGACCTGATAGGCGCTGGCGGTCATCTGCGCACCGGTCGTCGACAGGCTGGCCGGCGTGTGCGCCCGGTTGCCGGTGAAGCTGCCGTTGATATTGGGGTAGAGGTCGGCCGACTGAATGTTGTAGAGCGCGCGCGCTTCGTCGATGCGCAAAGCCGCCGTGCGCAGGTCGCGATTGTTCTCGAGCGAAGCGGCGATCAGGGCCTGCAGTCCGGCGTCGGGGAAGAATTCGCGCCAGCCGAGTTCGGCGGCGCTGCGCGCTTCCTTGCCCGCCGCGTCGGCAGGGTAGTCCGCGGCGACCGGCGCGGCCGGACGCAGATAGTCGGGGATCAGCGAGCAGGCGCCGAGGGCAAACACGCCAGCCAGCGCGAGCAATGCCGCTATCGTCTTAATCATGCTGGTTCTCCCCGCTCTCTTCGGCAACGTGTTGCAGGTGGGCGGCGTACATTTTTCTTTGCCGCTCGCTTCCCTTGAAGAAGCGCCGGACGACGACGAAGAAGATCGGCACCAGGAAAACTGCCAGCAAGGTCGCGGTAATCATGCCGCCCATCACGCCGGTGCCGATCGCGCGCTGGCTGCTCGAGCCCGCGCCGCTGGCGATGACCAGCGGAAAGACGCCGAGGATGAAAGCCAGCGAAGTCATCAGGATCGGGCGGAAGCGCAGATGCACGGCTTCGAGCGTCGCCTCGATCAGGGTCCGGCCCTGCGCCTGCAAGTCCTTGGCGTACTCGATGATCAGGATCGCGTTCTTGGCCGACAGGCCGATGATGGCGATCAGGCCGACCTTGAAATAAACGTCGTTGGGCATGCCGCGCAAGGTCGCGCCGAGCAGCGCGCCGAGGATGCCGAGCGGCACCACGAGGATCACCGAGAAGGGAATCGAGGTGCTCTCGTAGAGCGCGGCGAGACACAGGAAGACGGCCAGCAGCGACAGCGCGAACAGCGCCGGCGCCTGCGAACCCGACATCTTCTCTTCGTACGAGCCGGCCGTCCATTCGTAGCCGAAGCCGGCGGGCAGCTGCTTGGCCAGCCGCTCCATTTCGTCCATCGCCTCGCCGGTGCTGCGCCCCTTGGCCGCGTCGCCGGAAATCTTTACCGCCGGATAGCCGTTGTAGCGCGACAGTTGCACCGCGCCGATGATCCAGTGCGACTTGGCGAACGACGAAAACGGCACCATCGTTCCCTGCGCGTTATGCACATAGAGTTTCTGCAAGTCTTCCGGCTGCAGGCGCTGCGGCGCGTCGACCTGCAGCAGCACGCGCTGTTGCCGGCCCATGTTCGGGAAATCGTTGATGTAAGCCGAACTCAGGGCATTGGTCAGGGTGTTGTTGATTTCGGCAAAACTGACGCCCAGCGCATTGGCCTTGTCGCGGTCGATGTCGATCTGCAGCTGCGGCGTGTCCTCCAGGCCTTCGGGGCGGGTACCGACGAGGACAGCACTTTGCGCGGCCATGCCGAGCAACTGGTTGCGCGCCGCCAGCAGGGCCTCGTGGCCGAGCCCGCCGCGGTCCTGCAGGCGGAAGGTGAAGCCGGTCGCGTTGCCGAGTTCGCGGATCGGCGGCGGGTTGATCGGGTAAATGATCGCGTCGCGAATCCCCATGAACACGCCGAAAGCGCGGGCGGCGATGGCGCTCGCCGACTGGTCGGCGGGGCGCTCGCTCCAGTCGGTCAATGGCGTGAATACCAGGCCGGCGTTCTGGCCGCTGCCGGAAAAACTGAAACCGGTGACGGCGATGGTGCGGGCGATCGGCGGCTGCTTCAGGTAATACGCCTCGACCTGTTCGAGCACCGCGGTCGTGCGGCTGGCGCTGGCGCCCGGCGGCAACTGGACGTTGGTGATGATGAAACCCTGGTCTTCGATCGGCAGGAAGGACGAGGGCAGCCGGTAGTAAAGCAGCGCGACGCAGGCGATGATGACGCCATAGATGATCATGTAGCGGCTGGCCTTTGGCAGCATCCGGGCGATCAGGCTTTGATAGCCGATGGCGCTGCGGTGGAAGCCGCGGTTGAACCAGCCGAAGAAACCGGTCTTTTCGTGGTGATGACCGGCGACCACCGGTTGCAGGATTAGCGCGCACAGTGCCGGCGTCAGGGTCAGCGCCATCAGCGCCGAGAACAGCATCGACGAGACCATCGACAGCGTGAACTGGCGGTAGATCGCGCCGACGGCGCCGCCGAAGAAGGCCATCGGGATGAACACCGCGGTCAGCACCAGGGTGATGCCGACGATCGCGCCGGTGATCTGGCCCATCGCCTTGCGCGTCGCATCGCGCGGCGACAGTCCTTCTTCACTCATGATGCGCTCGACGTTCTCGACGACGACGATCGCGTCATCGACCAGGATGCCGATCGCCAGCACCATGCCGAACATGGTCAGCACGTTGATCGAATAGCCGAAGGCCGCCATCGAGGCGAAAGTGCCCATCAGCGCCACCGGCACGACGATGGTCGGGATCAGCGTGTAGCGGATGTTCTGCAGGAACAGGTACATCACCAGGAAGACCAGCACCACCGCCTGCAGCAGCGTCTTGACCACTTCCTCGATGGAGATCTGCACGAACAGCGAGGTGTCGTAGGGAATGTCGTAGCGCACGCCGGCCGGGAAATAGCGCGACAGTTCCTCCATCTTGGCGCGCACCGCCTTGGCCGTGGCCAGCGCATTGGCCGTCGGCGACAGTTGCACGCCGACCGCCGAAGTCGGCTTGCCGTTGAGGCGCGCCGTGGTGGCGTAACTCTGGCCGCCGATCTCGATGCGCGCGACGTCGTGCAGGCGCGCCGTCGAACCGTCGGGATTGGCGCGCAGGACGATGTTGCCGAACTCCTCCGGCGTCGTCAGCTGGCCGGTGACGATGATAGGCGCGGCGATGCGCTGCGACTCGGGGCTCGGCAGATCGCCGAGGGTGCCCGAAGCGACCTGGGCGTTCTGGTTGCGAATGGCGTTGGCGACGTCGGTCGGGGTGAGCTTGAGACCAACCAGCTTGGCCGGATCGAGCCACACGCGCATGGCGCGCTCGGTGCCGAAGAGCTGGGCCTGGCCGACGCCGGGGACGCGGCGGATTTCATTCAAGACATTGCGCGACAGATAGTCGCCGAGCGCGACCGGATCGAGCCTTTCGTCGGTCGACGAGAGCGCCGTGAACAACAGGAAATTGCTGCGCGCCTTGGTGACGACGACACCTTGCTGGGTGACCGATTGCGGCAGGCGAGGCTCGACGCGCTTCAGGCGGTTCTGCACATCGACCGCGGCGAGATCCGGATTGGTTCCGGGAATGAAGGTGACGGTGATCGTCGCCTGGCCGTTGGCCTCGCTTTGCGATTCGATGTATTGCAGCCCGTCGGCGCCGTTCATTTCCTGCTCGATCAGGCTGGTCACGCTCTCGTCGAGCGTTTTCGCCGAGGCGCCCGGGTAGGTCGCGGTGATCACCACCGACGGCGGCGCGATCGTCGGATATTGGGCGACCGGCAATTCGGTGATCGACAGCGCGCCGCCGATCAGGATAAAGAGCGCGATCACCGCCGCGAAGACCGGGCGATCGATGAAGAACTTGACCATGTGCGGATACCCTTATTTTTCTGCGGTCGGCTTGGCTTGCCATGGCACGGGTTTGACGGTCGCACCCGGCTTGGTTTTCTGCAGTCCTTCGACGATGACCTGATCGCCGGGCTTGAGGCCCCGGCTGATGATCCATTTGCCGTCCTGGACGGCGTCGGTGACGACCGGTTGCGCGCTGACCTTGCCATCGGCCCCGACGAGCAGTACCGACGCGCCGTCGGTGCCGCGCACCACGGCCTGTTGCGGCACGGTGATGGCGCTCTCATTGACCGCCTGCTCGAGCCGGGCGCGCACATACATTCCCGGCAAAAGTTCGTGTTCGGGATTCGGGAACTCGGCGCGCATCAGGATCGCGCCCGAGCTTTCATCGACCGTCAGGTCGGAAAACAGCAGCTTGCCCGGATGCGCATAGACATGGCCATCCTCGGCAACGAGCATGACCCTGGCCTGCCCCTGTCCGGCACTCTTCAACTGGCCGTTGGCCAGCGCCTGCTTGAGCTGCATCAGTTCGGTGCTCGACTGGGTGATGTTCACGAAGATCGGATCGATCTGCTGCACCGTGGCCAGCGGCGTCGCTTCCCCCTGGCCGACCAGCGCGCCTTCGGTGACCAGCGCGCGGCCGATCCGGCCGGCGATCGGCGAAGTGACGGTGGCATAACCGAGATTGAGCCGCGCCGTGTCCACCGCCGCCTTGCTCGCGGCGAGATCGGCGCTGGTCTGCTGCTGCGCGGTGAGCACGTCGTCGTATTCCTGCTTGCTGATCGCGGCAGTTTCCACCAGCGGCTTGTAACGCTGGACTTTCAGATTGGCCTGCGCGAGGTTCGCTTCGGCTTTCTCGAGCGCCGCCTGCGCGCTGTTCAGCGTCGCCTGGAACTGCGCCGGGTCGATGCGGAACAGCACCTCGCCGGCTTTCACGTCGCTGCCTTCGCGAAACGCTTTTTGCAGCACCACGCCCGGCACGCGCGCGCGCACCTGCGCGACCCGCGTGGCTTCGAGCCGCCCCGGCAATTCGGTGACGAGGCTGATGCGCTCGGGCGCGACGGTCAGCACCGCGACCTCGGGCGCAGGCATCTGGCCCTGGCCAGTCGGCGCTTTGGCGCCGCAACCGGCGAGCGCAGTGAATAGCAGCAACGCTGCCGCGGAAAGTTGAAAATGACGAATTGAAAGCATGATTTTCCCTGTTTGCTTATTCATTTGGCCGACTCGATGGTGGCTTGCAGCGTTTCCAGCAACTCCGTGGCGACGCGCAATTTCTTTGCGTCGATATGGGCGAGCAGCTCGCCGCGGAAGGCATCCGCTTCGGTCTTCACGCGTTCATACAAATGATTGCCGGCGGCAGTCAGCTCGATGAACTTGACGCGCCGGTCCGTTGGCGACGGGACGCGCAGCACCAACCCGGCCTTGACCAGCCGGTCTATCGTCGCCACCATGGTCGCTCCCTCGACACCCAGCCGATGCGCCAGTTCGGTTTGCGACAACGCTTCATCGGCCGTGGCGATCACCGCAATGGCCAGCCAGCTGGCCTGCCCGACACCCAAATCCTTCAGGCGGCGGTCAACCGCCTGACGCCAGGTGCGCGCAGTATTGTACAGCGCCAGAGAGAAGCGCTTCTCGAGGATCGACGGCATAGCGGATAAATTAACCTTAGCTAGCTAACCATTAGGGGGCTAAAAGTTATTATACAAGGTATATCGGGGCCGGTGGCAAGACCGTCTCTTGAATTGCCGTTCGGCGGGTTCTATACTGTGCATGTGCTGACCATGACCATAAAGGACTGACGCAATGGCCACTGCGACCGAAAGAATCCCGGTGCTCGTCAGCGCCGCGGAGAAGAGCCAGATCGCCGACATGGCGAAAGCCGCGGGGCTGTCCATGGGCGAGTTTCTGCGGCGCGCCGCTTCGGCGTTCAGGCCGTCCGACGAGGAGCAGATCCTCGAGGCAATGATCGCCCAGATGCACAAGACCACGGCGCAAGCGAGCGATGCCGTCGAAAAAGCCTTGCAGCTGGTCGCCGCCTCGAACAAGCGCATCGCCGCGCTGGAACGGAGGGAGCGCCGATGAGCGTCGCCGACAAGATGTGGGACGCCGTTACCACGGTCATCAAGATGAACGACAAGGTCGAAAGAATGGCGGCAACGATGGTCGCCCAGCAGCAGAAGATCGAGACTTTGACCGAGCGGATCATTCGCCTCGAAACGGCGCTCGAGATCGGCCTGTCGCGCGGCGGCCCCGAAAAACCGACGCGCCGGATAGTGCACAAGGCGCCCTGAGCGCCCGACGGATCGCTGCGCCGCGCACAGACCGCCTGCGATGAGTTCCCGCCTGATCTTCATTACCGGCGCCACCGGCTACCTGGGCCGGGCGCTCATTCCGGCGCTGCTCGCCCGCGGCCACCGGGTGCGGGCGCTGACCCGGGAGGACAGCCGGCAGCGCGTTCCGGCCGGCGCCGAGACGGTGATCGGCAACGCCCTCGACGCCGCGAGCTTCGCCGGCGCGATCGCCCCGGCCGACACCCTGGTGCACCTGATCGGCACGCCGCACCCGAGCCCGGCCAAGGCCGCGAGCTTTCAGGCCGTCGATCGGGTTTCGGTCGACGCCGCCCTAGCCGCGGCGAGCGCCGCCCGGGTCCGGCATTTCGTTTATGTCAGCGTCGCCCAGCCGGCGCCGGTGATGCACGCCTATATCGCCGTGCGCGCCGCCGCCGAGCAGCGCATTCGCGCCAGCGGCATCGCGGCGACGATCCTGCGCCCGTGGTACGTTCTCGGTCCCGGCCATCGCTGGCCCTGCATCCTGCTGCCTGTCTATGCGCTCTGCAGGCGCCTGCCGGCGACACGGGAGGACGCCGAGCGCCTCGGCCTGGTGACGCTCGAACAGATGCTGCGCGCCCTCGTCGCGAGCATCGAACGCGATCCGCAGGGCGTGCGTATACTCGACGTTCCGGCCATCCGCGCAGCGAGTGCGGACAAGGCGATCTTTCCTGAAAGGACTTGACGATGAATACGCCCGCCCGGCTTGAACTGCTCGGCCACTGGATCGCCGGCGCCGCGGTCGCCGACACCGGCCGGCTGGCGCCGGTGACCAACCCCGCCACCGGCGAAATCACGCGCCAGGTGGCGATGGCCAGTGCGGCCACGGTCGCGTCGGCGATCGCTGCGGCGCAGGCCGCTTTTCCGGCGTGGCGGGCGACGGCGCCGCTCAAGCGCGCGCGCATCCTGTTCGCTTTCAAGACGCTGCTCGAGCAGCACGCCGAGCGCATCGTCGCGGCAATCACCGGCGAACATGGCAAGGTCCTGGATGACGCCCTGGGCGAACTGCAGCGCGGCATCGAGATCGTCGAGTACGCCTGCGGCGCGCCCGAACTGCTCAAGGGCGAACACAGCCGCAGCGTCGGCCCGGAGATCGACTCGTGGTCCGAGATGCGCCCGCTCGGCGTGGTGGCCGGCATCACGCCGTTCAACTTCCCGGCGATGGTGCCGATGTGGATGTTTCCGATCGCCATCGCCGCGGGCAACACTTTCGTCTTGAAACCCTCGGAAAAAGACCCGAGCTGCGCGCTGATTCTCGCCGAGCTGTTCAAGGAAGCCGGCCTTCCCGACGGCGTGTTCAACGTGGTCAATGGCGACAAGGAGGCGGTCGACACCCTGCTCGCCGATGCGCGCGTGCAGGCCGTGAGCTTTGTCGGATCGACGCCGGTCGCCGAATCCATTTACCGGACCGCGACCGCCCACGGCAAGCGCGTGCAAGCGCTCGGCGGCGCCAAGAACCACGCCGTGGTGATGCCCGACGCCGATCTCGAGAGCGCGGTCAACGCCATCATGGGCGCGGCTTACGGGTCCTGCGGCGAGCGCTGCATGGCCATCTCGGTGGTCGTCGCGGTCGGCGATGCGATGGCCGACGCGCTGATCGGCAAGCTCGCGCCCAAGGTCCGCGCGCTGAGAATCGGCAGCGGTTTCGATCGCGCCAGTGAAATGGGGCCGCTGGTCACCGCTGCGCATCGCGATGCGGTCAAGGCGCACATCGACAGCGCCGAAAAGGAAGGCGCGAGGCTGGTCGTCGACGGCCGCGGCTATTCGGTCGCAGGCCACGCCAACGGATTTTTTCTCGGCGGCACGCTGCTCGACCAGGTGCGCCACGACATGGCCGCCTACCGGGCCGAGATCTTCGGCCCGGTGCTGCAGGTGGTGCGCGTCAGGACGCTCGAAGAAGCCGTGGCGCTGATCGAAGCCAACGAGTACGGCAATGGCGTCTGCATCTTCACCCGCGACGGCGGCACGGCGCGTGCGTTCAGCGATGCCATCAGCATCGGCATGGTCGGCATCAACGTGCCGCTGCCGGTGCCCGCGGCCTACCACTCCTTCGGCGGCTGGAAGCGCTCCTTGTTCGGCGATCTGTCGATCTACGGCCCCGACGGCTTTCGCTTCTACACGCGCCGCAAGACACTGACGCAGCGCTGGCCCGAGCAGCCGCTGGCCAACGCGGAGTTCGCCTTTCCGTCACACTAGGCGGCCAAGAACGCTGCGGATCATCGTTCCGGCTGTCGCTGAAATACCGACAAGCTCAAGTGGCTGAGGACCCGCTCAGCGGGAATTCGGCAACGGTCTCGTAAAACGAGCCGGACTCGGATCTTTGCGAGCGGATCAGCGCAAAGCTCGCACAAGGCCAGGCGATCGCGGCGATGGCCGCCGGCAGGGAAGACTCGCCGGCCGCGGGAAGGTCGCGGACCAGGGTGATGTGCGGAGAGAAGGTGGCGCGGCGGCCGGGGAGCGCGAATCCGGCTTCGCTCAGGGCCTGCTGCAAAGCGTCCGCGAGTTCGCCGAGCACGGCGCAAGGCGCAACTTCGCCGGCCCAGAGCAATTGCTTGCGCGGCCAATAGCCAAGCCGATCGATGCCGAGTGCGAACGGTTCGGCACGGATGCGCCGCG
>CAIXAY010000320.1 GCA_903917505.1 uncultured beta proteobacterium
CTTCGTGCGCGATGTGCTCGTCGATTCGAACGGCGCGTCGATCGCCAAGACCGTCTTCGCGCTGGCCCACAGCCTCGGACTCGGGGTCATGGCCGAGGGCATTGAAACCAAAGCGCAGCGCGCCTTCCTGGCCAGCGCCGGCTGTCATGCCTACCAGGGTCATTTCTTCAGCCGCCCTTTGCCGCTCACCGGTTTCGAACTGATCGCCGTGCCGCCTGTGGCTTCGCTGCCGGCCAATTCCTGACCGCCTGTCGCACGCGACTGTCGCCGCCTGGCGATTGCCGCAGCCGCTGGTTTCTGTGCAAAAATACCGCCTGCATCGGCCGCGACGAGGCATGCCGCAATAACCGGCGGATGTCGCTGCGCCGGACCGCCGGGACGCGGACAAGGGGGGCGACCATTGAAAGCGAGCGGTATGACTACTGAATCAGCGCCACACTCCCAGTTCGGTCTGCTCGGCACGCGCCGCTTCGCGCCCTTCTTCGTTACGCAATTCCTCGGTGCGTTCAACGACAATCTGTTCAAGAACGCGCTGGTGGTCCTGCTCACCTTTCATGCCGTGAGCTGGACGACGCTCGCGCCCGAAGTGTTGACCAACCTGGCGGCCGGAATCTTCATCCTGCCTTTTTTCCTCTTCTCGGCAACGTCCGGCCAACTCGCCGACAAGGTCGACAAGGCAAAACTCGCGCGCCTGGTGAAGGTGCTCGAGATGCTGATCATGGGCGTCGCGGCGCTCGGCTTTTTTCGCCAGAGCCTCACCATCCTGCTCGGCGCGCTGTTCCTGCTCGGTCTGCACTCGACGCTGTTCGGGCCGGTCAAGTACGCGATCCTGCCGCAACACTTGCGCGAGGACGAACTGGTCGGCGGCAACGCGCTGGTCGAGGCCGGGACCTTCGTCGCCATCCTGGTCGGCACTTTGGCCGGCGGCCTGCTCGCCGGCATCGGCGGGCATCCGGGCTGGGTCGCTTTCGCCGGGCTGATGGTCGCGGCGACAGGCTTTCTCGCGAGCTGCGGCATACCGGCGGCGCCGGCGCCGGTGCCCGATCTGGCGATCAACCTCAATCCGATATCCGAGACCTGGCGCAACATCGGCTTTGCGCGGCAGAATCGCGGCGTCTTCCTGGCCATCCTCGGCATCTCCTGGTTCTGGCTCTACGGCGCGCTATTCCTCGCGCAGTTCCCGGTCTATGCGAAGAACGTTCTCGGCGGCGACGAGACAGCGGTCACCTTGCTGCTCGCCACCTTCACCGTCGGCATCGGCCTCGGCTCGATGCTGTGCGAAAAACTTTCGGGCAAGCACGTCGAAATCGGCCTCGTGCCCTTCGGGTCGATGGGCCTCACGCTGTTCGGCCTCGACCTCGCCTGGGCCTCGCCGTCCGGGCTGCCGACAGCCGCGCCGATGGCGATCATGAGCCTGCTCGCCGCGCATCAGACCTGGCGGGTGCTCTTCGACCTTTTCGCGCTCGGCGTCTTCGGCGGCTTCTTCATCGTCCCGCTCTACGTCCTGATCCAGCTGCGCAGCGCGCCGGAACACCGGGCGCGCATCATCGCCGCCAACAATATTTTGAATGCCCTGTTCATGGTCATCGGCGCGCTCGTCGCCGGCGGCCTGCTCGGCCTGGGAATGAGCATCGCGATGCTGTTCGGCATCGCGGCGCTGATCAACGCCCTGGTCGCCATTTACATCTACCTGCTGGTGCCGGAGTTCCTGCTGCGCTTCATTGCCTGGCTGCTGATCCATTCGCTCTACCGGCTCGACCAGGAAGGTCTCGAAAATATTCCCGAGACCGGGCCGGCGGTGCTGATCTGCAACCACGTCAGCTATGCCGACCCGATCGTCGTCGCCGCGGCCTGCCGGCGGCCGATCCGCTTCGTTACCGATTACGAGATATTCAACATGCCGGTGTTCGGTTTCGTTTTTCGCCACATGCGCACGATCCCGATCGCCCCGGCGAAAATCGACGCGGCGCTGATGGAATCGGCATTCGACGAGGTGGCGCGCGCGCTCGAAGCCGGCGAACTGGTCGGCATCTTTCCCGAGGGTGGCTTGAGCGCCGACGGCGAACTGCAGCGCTTCCGCCCCGGCGTCCAGCGCATCGTCACGCGCACCCCGGTACCGGTTGTTCCGATGGCCCTGCGCGGCTTGTGGGGCAGCCTATTCTCGCGCAAGCGCGGGCCGGCGCTGAGCCGGCTTCTGCATCTGCGGCTGTTTGCGAAGATCGGCCTGGTCGTCGGCGCGCCGGTCGCGCCTGCCGCCGCAACGCCCGAATACCTGCAGGCGCGGGTTGGCGAACTGCGCGGCGAGCACAAATAGGGCATTGCGCGTCGCTGCAACGAACGCCTGGCGCATGCCAGGCCAATCTTCGCTGAGGCCTAGCCCCTATCCGGAGTCTGCGGACGATGCGACGGCCATGACCATCGCGTCGCCATACTACTTCGGTGTTACGAGGCCGTTGGTATAGAAGTCACCCGGCTTCATGTCGGTCTTCAACTCCTGGTATTCGCGCGCCATGTTGAGGGTCATATCCCAATCAGCCGGATTCATCCAGCCGATCGGCTGATTCTCGCCGTCCTTGGCCCGCACCAGGGCCAGGCCCGCCTTGAGCTGCTGCAGGGCCAGCGTCTTGTCGAGATCGGGCTTGATCTTGGCGAGCGCGGCAATCGCCTCGTCGGGATTCTTCTCGGCATAGGCGATGGCCTTTTGCGTCGCGCGGATGAAGCCCTGGACGAGTTTCGGATTCTTTTCCAGGGTGTCCTTATGGACGTGGATGACCAGGCCCAGCGTATTGGCGCCGACGTCGGAGTAGGCGATATTGGTCACCGCCAGGCCGCGCTGCACGAGGATCAGCGACTGGTTTTCCAGCCCGCCGAGCATCGCGTCGACCCGCTTCTCAAGCATCGCCACGAGCTTGCCCGCGCCGTCGACGCGAACGAACTTGATCGAATCGTTATCGAGCTTGTTGGCCTTGATGATCGCCGGGAAGATGGTCATTCCCGCTTCGCCCGTGGTGGCGGCGATGCTCTTTCCTTCGAGATCCTTGACCGTCTTGATGTTGGCGTCGGCGCGCGAAATGATGGCGAACGGAGATTTGTTCATGATGCCCATCACCGCGACGATCGGCGCGCCTTTCGCTGCGCCGCCGATGACGCTGGCCCCGTCCGAGAGGCCAAAGGTGTCCGACTTCGAGCCGACAATCTGCACCGCTCGGCCCGACCCCTGTCCCTCGCCGATGGTCAGGTCGATGCCCTCTGCCTTGTAGAAGCCCTTGTCTACGCCGAGCGGGAAGAAGGAGTGGAAGCCGTAATAAAGCCAGTTGAGGCGCAACGATGCGCTCTCCTGCGCCAGGGCCGAACCGGCGCCGGCCAGAGCCAGCACGAGCGCACAAACTTGCAGCAGTTTTTTCATCGGGGTCTCCTTCAGTTGGGATTTCGGGTTGATGTTCAGTGCGCCGTGCCCGGCTGCACTTGCAGCGTCGGTTGCCGATGCGAAACATGCCAGGGGATGGTGAAACGTTCGATCAATTCGACGATGCCATACAGGGCCAGCCCCAGGGCGCTCAGCACAATGATCGCCGCGAATGTCATTGTCGTATCGAGCGCGCCGTTGTATTCGAGCAGCAGGAATCCCAGGCCCTGGTCGGAAGCGACGAACTCGGCCACGACCGCCGCCGTCGATGACAGTGCCGCCGCGACCTTGAAACCGGTGAACAGCGTTGGCAGCGCGTGCGGCAATTGCACCTTCCAGAACGTTCTGAGCCGGCCCGCGCCCGTCGATCGCGCCAGGTCCATGATTTCGGCATCAACCGAGCGGAAGGCGGTGATCGCGCTGACCACCACCGGAAAGAACGAGAGCAGGAACACCAGCAGCACTTTCGGCATCAGTCCGAAGCCGAACCAGATGATGAACAGCGGCGCCACGGCGATCTTCGGAATGATTTGGAAGAATACCAACAGCGGGTAAACAATGCCTTCAATGCGCCGCGAGAAGGCGATGCCGAGCGCGATGATCACCCCGAGCACCACGGCCGCGAGGAAACCGAGCAACATCGGCTGGACCGTGAAGCTGGCCGCTCTCGCCAGGCGCGGCGCCTTGCTCCACATGGCCGCCATGATTTCGCTGGGCGGGGGAAGAATGTAGGACTTGATGCCGGTCAGGTGCACGAATATTTCCCAAGCCAGCACGAAGCCGAGAAAGGCCAGGGCGACACGTATCGGCTGTGCGAATCGCCCGAAGTCAAAATTCATGGTTTTGTCTCTTTCGGATTTGAGTGCTTGACAGCGCAAGGCCTCGCAGTTAAAGTAACTACGTTACAATAAGAAGTCTGTTCCACAAAATGAGGCTTGTCAAGGGTTTGCTCGAACGATGTCTGGAAGCGGTCGAACTGCTGGCCGTCGATCCGCAGTGGCGTCGCCTGTCGGATATCGCCGATGCCCTGAACCTGCAAAAAGGCCCGGCGCATCGCCTGATCAATGAAATGGCGACGCTCGGCTGGATCGAGCAGGACGCGGCCACCGAACGCTACCGCCTGACCCTCAAACTGGCTTTGCTCGGCCAGCAATATCTGCGCGGAACGGGTCTGTCCGGCCTGGTGCAGCCGCTCCTCGACGAGGCGTCGGGCCAGTGCGGCGAGTTCGTCGCCCTGACCGTGCTGCAGGGACATACCTTGCACTGGCTGGCCTCGTCACAGGGCGCGCCCCCGGGGCTGATGTATCAACCGTCGTTGCGCGGTCGGCCGATGTTGTACACAACGGCCAACGGCAAATCCTGGCTGGCGACCATGAACGACGAAGATGCCACTCGCCTGGCGCTGCACAACGGACTCGGTCAGCCGCCCAAAGCCGGCGAGGCGGTCGGGCCGCGGGCCATGCGCACGGTCGATGAATTGCTGCGCGAACTGGCGGCGACGCGCGCGCGCGGCTATGGCCTGTCGAACGAGGAAGCCGAGACCGGCGTGCGCGCCATCGCCGTCGCCATCCGCGCTTTCGACAACCAGCGCGTGCTCGGCACGATGAGCGTTGCCGGCCCCGTGCTGCGCATGGGAAACAAGCGCTACAAGGAACTCAGCGAACTGCTGCACCAGACGGCGGGCAAGCTCGGCATGGTCTGGCCGCGCACCGGGCCGCCGCTGCTCGATGCCGCCTGAAGCGGTTCTCAATGCCCATCGCCTCGCCAGGAAAACAAGTTCATGAACGGCATACAGATCAAGGACGTGACCAAATGCTACCAGCGTGGCAAGCAGGAGACCCTCGCTCTGCAGCAAGTCGACATCGACATCGCGTCCGGCGAGTTTCTGGCCGTCGTCGGTCCGTCAGGCTGTGGCAAATCGACGTTGATGCGCCTGGTCGCCGGCCTCATCCCGGTGACCACCGGCCGCATTACCGTTGAGGGCAAAGAGGTCAACGGACCGGTCACCGAGGTGGGCATCGTGTTTCAAAGCCCGGTTCTGCTCGAATGGCTCAACACCCTTGAGAACGTGCTGTTTCAGGTCGATATCCGCGGCCTGCCGGTCAAGGAATACCGCGAGCGGGCGATGGCCTTGCTGCAGCAGGTGAGCTTGCAGGACTTTGCGAAAAGCTACCCGCACGAGCTATCCGGCGGCATGCGCCAGCGCGCGGCGATCGCCCGCGCGTTGCTGCACAATCCGCCGCTGTTGCTGATGGACGAGCCCTTCGGCGCGCTCGACGCGCTGACGCGCGAGCAGATGCGGCTCGATCTCGAGCAGTTGTGGCTGTCGACCAAGAAGACCGTGATCTTCATCACCCACAGCGTCGATGAAGCGGTCTTGCTGGCGGACCGCGTTTTGGTGATGGGCCCGCGTCCCGGTAGAATCGTGCGCGAACTGCAGATTGACCTGCCGCGCGTGCGCGGCCTCGAAGCGAGGCGCGATCAGCGTTTCGTCGATTACTGCGACGAAATCAATGAAATCTTCTTCAGTCAGGGCGTGCTGCACCGCGGTGCGACCCCGCCCGCTGCCCAATTGGCATGAACAGCAGGGCCGCGATTGATCGCCCGGATTGAGACGAGCGTTTCGTGGGCGATCGCCTCCACTCACCACAGGAGCGCGCTGGAATGACGGTGATCGACATTCAAAAGAGTTTCCTGCTGCCGCGGGATCACGCCCTGTTCAACAACTGCCATGCATCGAGCATAACAAGCCTGCCGGACGGCGAACTCCTGGCGGCATTCTTCGCCGGTCGGCGCGAAGGCGAGAGCGATGTCGGAATCTGGCTGGCCCGGACCGAAGGCGGTGTCTGGCAGATGCCGGCGCGCCGCATCGCAGAAGACGGGCTGGCCCATTGGAACCCGGTCCTGCATCGGGTTGGCGACAAGGTCTGGCTGTTCTACAAGGTCGGTCCCTCGGTTCATACCTGGCTTACGCGCTGGACTGCATCGCCTGATCTTGGCCGCAGCTGGTCGTCACCTGTGGCGCTCGTGCCTGGGGCGGCGCTGCCGCGCGGACCGGTGCGCAACAAACTGATCGTCATGTCCAATGGCGAATGGATCGCCCCGGGCTCGTTGGAGACCGAGGCGGTTTGGGATTCGTTCGTTGACATCTCGGCCGACCAGGGCGAGCACTGGGAGAAGCACGACGTGCCGATCGACCACCGGGAACATGGCGTAGCGGGCGACATTGAAATGTGGGAAGGGCTCGCCGCCAACGCCTTGTGGGAAACCGACACGGCCCGGATCTTCAAGTGGGACGGGGTGATCCAGCCCTCGCTGTGGGAGTCGGCTCCCGGCCGGGTGCACATGTTGATGCGCAGCACCCGCGCCTGCATCTATCGCAGCGATTCTTCCGACTATGGTCGCAGCTGGTGCCCGGCCTATGCGACGAGCTTGCCCAACAACAACAGCGGCATCGACGTCGTGCGTCGGGATGGCGGCGGCCTCGTTCTGGCCTACAACCCGGTGGCGGGAAACTGGGGCCGGCGTTACCCGATTTCGCTGAGCTTTTCTTCGGACAACGGCCACAGCTGGTCTGGCCCTCTCGATCTGGAAACGACCGAGGGAGAATTCTCGTATCCGGCGATCATCGCCGATGCCGACCGCCTGCATCTGACCTATACCTGGAATCGCAAGAACATCGTGCATCAAAAGATCGTCGTGGAATAGGACGCGGCGTCGGCCAGCCCTGCGCGTGCTCTCGCCGAAGGCTCCCCGCCTTGGGCCGATCTAGCCGGAAAAGACGATTTCCCTGCCGTTGTTGGTCGTGTCTTCGATCGCTTCTGCTACTCGCATGGTGTTGCAGGCATTGCGGAAATTGGACGCGGTGAGCGAACCGCTCCTGACCGCTCGAAAGAAATCACGATACTCATCGAGCAGACCGGCGGTCAGAAGCGTTCCTTCGCTCTCCTCGTCAAGAATATCGGCGACGGCCTTCCCCTTTTCATGAACGGCGATCATCCCGGGATGATCGCTCGTGTAGGTCTGCGGACAGTGCAAATAGATCGACTTGTCTGCGCCATGCACCTCGTAACGCTCGATGCTCGACCCGCTGCACGGAAAGAATTTGAGGATGCCCCGCATCCCCGACTCGAAGCGCACCGAGCTGATCCAGGAATCGGGCTGATCTGGCGTCATGGCGTGCCGCTCGGTGCGTATCGCGCGGATGGGGCCGCACAGGTATTCCATATAGTTGATGCCGTGCACGCCGGTTTCCATGACGAAATGATCGTAGCGCCGCTCGTTGCGATAGAAGTGGCACTCCGCGAAGTAGGCGTCCTCGATGCCCGCGGCAAGTTCCTTGAAACGGCGGTTGATCGGCATGTAGCGACGATTGAAGGCGACGACGTTGGGAACGTCCGCCAGATCGGCCAGCATCCGCGCTTCCTGATAGGAGGCGCCGGCCGGTTTTTCGGTGAAGATGGGCAATCCGCGCGGCAGCAGCCTGGCAACGATTGCGGCGAGCGCCGCCGAATTGACGAGCACGATGAATCCACCGAGCCGCTCGTCGCTGACCGCCTCTTCCAGCGAACGATAGACCCGGGCGATGCCGAACTGCCGCGCCGTTCGCTCGGCTGATGCCACCGTTCGGTTCCAGATTCCGGCGATTTCGACGGGGATCTCGGCCGCCAGGGACTGCAAGGCAGGGAAATGATAGGTGCACGCCCATTCGCCCGTGCCAAGAACGGCGACACGGACGGGGCTCGTCGTGGTTGAGGTCATCATCGCAATTCGAAAGAAGTGCTAAGCGCAGCCGACGCGCATCGGTTTCGCAGAGCACTGATGCGCACGGGAAAACCGACCTGAGCCAGGCCTTGGCGAAGTATTCCCGACCGCTGCGGGGTGACGAATCCTAGTTGCAAGATGATCATATCGAAGCCATTCCAGGGTCAATGCAGCCGGCAAACGGCGGGCAGGTCAGCGACTCAATATCCTCTTCAGAAATGATCAGATCCGCAGCCGATAGCGAGTCTTGCAACTGCGCCACAGTTCGGCATCCGATAAGCGCCATGGCCGGAACGCGGCTGCACAAGATACAGGCGAGTGCGACATTCCCCGGCTTCAGCCCGTTCTTTGCGGCATAGGCCAGCACACGGTCCTTGCGCTCCATGTTTTCCGGGGTGCAGAACCACGCACGCGATTTCTCATTGATCGCATTGGGGCCGGTGATCGGTCTTGAAAAGAATCCCTTGGCCTGAGACGAGTAAGCCATGACCGGGAAATGACATTCGCAATACCACTGATATTCCTGGTCATTCATGACGACTTTCGAAAGGTCTTCATGGGCCTCGGGCGTCGAAGCGGCAAGGCTCCATTGTATTTGACTCATCGAAAAACCGGGAAGGCCTTTCGCCAAAGCGTAGGCATTGGCTTTGGCGATCCGCTCGACTCGCCAATTGGAGCAGCCGACGGCGCGCACCTTGCCGCTGGCGACGATTGCTGCGAGGCTTTCCATGATGTCTTCCACCGGATGTCCTGTATCATCCCGGTGCAGCCAATAGATGTCGATCTGATCGACGCCGAGCGAACGCAAACTTTCATTCAAATCACCTTCAAGGCAGGCGCGTGCAAGCCTTCCTGTTTCCATTCTTTCCAGGGAAGGATGGCCACCCTTGGTCGAAATCAGCACCTTTCGACGGGCCTGCCTGGATTGCAACCATTCGCCCAGTAGCTTCTCGCTGGCGCCATGCCCGCCGGGCATCCAGTCGGCGTAAGACCTTGCCGTGTCAATGCAGTTGCCGCCCGCTTCGATAAACCCGTCGTAAAGCCTGAAGGCCATTTCCTTTGCTACACTCGTTCCATAATAGTCCGTACCCAATACCAGCTTTGAAACGCTCATGTCGCCGTTTGCCAGTTGCAGATTGAAATATCTCATTTGGATCAAGATTCCTTGGTGTCGCCAGCTATCGGCCGAGCCTCCCGTTGATGCTCGCCTCTTTTCCGTATAGTTGCCATACTGTCGCCTTATTCGTTCGACACGCTGCGGCGTAATTGTGGCCAACCTTCAGAAAATTTATTATAAGCTCGGTCTCTACGAGCGGCTGATGCGGCTCGACAAGCCGCATCATGAAGTTGTTTTTAAATAATAAAAATGTCGAGGTGTGTGAATTTAATGAAATAAAGTGTTAATACGCTTATTTTTAATTACTTTAAATTTCTTTCATTGTCACAACGCAATGTGACACTAGAGGGACAAATCCTTCTTATTCAAAACCGTTTACATGCAACGGTAGAAAATATCTGTCACACAGTTGTTGCCGCTTGGATGTTGATTGTGCTACGCTGGTTGCGCTTGGTTGGAAGGGGAATAAGTGATTACCCTTCAGTCTAGGAACTTGAAGAGCTTTAATAGGTAGCTTTTCAATAGATTCGCGGCATATCCCAAATAAATAAGTCCGCGCGCCTTAAACCCCACTACCCTGGGGGACACGAGCTGCTAACTGGAAGCAGCAGAACCCAGGATTCGCGGGCACGATTTCCAAAAGGAATTCTCGTGCCTGGCACAATCCCATCTCTTCTTCCAGCTGCCCAGTCGGGTTATTTAGAAGCCCGAGATGCCGCGTTTCCGCCCATTCTGGGCGCCGACCATCTCAGCATCCTGCTTGACAAGGCCAACTGCACTATCATCCGCGACCACTCGCAAAGTCCCGAAAAACTCCCTCCAAGCTACCGTGCGCCTGGCTGCAAGTCGCCGCGTTGGATACTGACAGAGGTCCTCGAGTGGATCAAACGTTACCCGGTAGCGGCCGAAATCAAGGTCAAGCATGTTGGACGCGGTCGCCCCAGGAAAGTGCGCACCCCTACCCCGCTGCCAGAGGAATCAGTGGTATGAGCGGCTATTGCTCTGGGCTGACGCTCCAGTATTTACCTGCGCAAGAACTCTCGACGCTGATAGTCGCTCTAGTGCTAGCCGACCAGGCGGACCAAGACGGAGGCAGCATCTTCACTAGCGTCGGCTTGATTGCAGCCATGGCGCGCATGTCCGAGCGCCAGGTTCAGTATTCGATGCGCGACTTAGAGCAAATAGGGTTCCTTGTTTGTGTGAAGAAGGGCGGGGGGCGAAACAACCCGACTCACTACAGGATCGATCTTGACTGGCTTTTGAAGCAGTGTGATTTGATAAAACTATTCAGGGAAAAGCGGGCGCAAAAAAGAGATGCACGCTGTGCGCCTTTTCAGAAAACTGTGCACGACAGTGACAAAGCCAAAGGTGAACGAGAGGTACAAGAAGGGTGCACAAAAGGTGCTCCAGCTAGTGCACCCGACCCACGACCCTTGACCCATGACTCTAAAAACAACTACAGCAGTAGTGGCGGTGAGGATGGTGAGCGGTCGTTTAAGTTGTTCCTCAGTGCTGCAGGAAATCCATCAGCGCTGATCGAGAAAAAGCTGCAGGCCAGGCTGAAAAAGGTGATTTTCGGGGCCACTGTCGAACAGGCAAAATTTGCAGGCGTGGCGGTGGCTGCGGCCATAGCTAGAGGAAAGGTAGGTTGCGTCGAGGCGTTGGCGTTTACCATGGCCAAGCTAGCAGCAAAGGGTGATGTGACAAAGCCAAGCTCTGTCATAAAGGAAGAAGAGGTCGAAGAGCGCCGCAACTTGAACAAAGAGCGCGAAAGCCTCGTTGATAAGTTTTTTCAGAGCCAGGACGGTGATGTGTACAAGGTTGATCGCGTTTTGAAAGGAGCCAAAGCGTTTTGTTGGAAAAATGGCAATGTTTCACAAAACTACAACCACACTGTACCTGTCGACTCCGTCTTCCTCGATGCAGTGACAAATGGAAGGTTGAAGCTTGTCGAGGGCCATTAGTCTTTCCCATCTAATAAATTGGCTATGTGCAATACGTGGGGATAGGCCTCGATGGATTACGGCGCGGCACCATAGCTGGCACCGATACGGGCGGTGGCGCCCCCGTTATTGTTTTTGTACCGGCTCGCATTTCCTGGACACGGTTTTGCAACTCAGGCCGCCTTTCGTATGGCATAAGCCTGGCGGGCTTCAAGGGGTGACATGAAGTCCAGTTTTTCCAAACGCCAATGATGATTGTAACGTTCCTTGAACTC
>CAIXAY010000321.1 GCA_903917505.1 uncultured beta proteobacterium
CATTCCTCCCTTAACCGCCTCGGCTTATTTGGGGCTAATGATGCCTACGCTGAAACCCGGATGGGAGGCGTAGGTGTAGCTCCTGTCCAAAAATAATCAGAATACGGACAGGACTATGTGGAAGTCGGTCGTCGCAATCTCTCTCGGTGCCGCTCTCGGCGCCGTATTGCGTTGGCAGTTGGGTGCCAACCTCAATCGTATTTTCCCCACCTTGCCTCCCGGCACGCTCGCGGCCAATCTGATCGGCGGCTACATCATCGGTTTGGCCATCGCTTATTTCGCCCATGCGCCCGACATGGATCCCGCATGGCGGCTGTTCATCATCACCGGCTTTTGCGGCGGCCTGACGACGTTTTCCACTTTCTCCGCTGAAGTGGTTACGCTGTTGCAGGAAGGACGCTTGACTTGGGCCATGGGCGCAATTGCCACACACGTCACCGGTTCGCTCGGTATGACCTTGGCTGGACTAGCCACGTGGCATCTGCTCGAATTTTCGTGAGGGGACCGCAATGAAAGGTTATCAAATCACCTTTTTCACCCAGCAGAATCGTCGTCACAAGCACCAGCCCATGGCCGAATGGCTGATGCTTGCCGCGCGCGATCTCGGCGTGCGTGGCGCGACCATCGTTGCCGGCAGCGAAGGCTACGGCCAGCATCGCCGCATCCATTCGGCGCACTTTTTCGAACTCGCCGATCAGCCGCAGGAAGTCGTGATGGCGGTCAGCGAGGACGAGGCGCAGCGCCTGTTCGACTATCTGAAGGAAGAAGCCGTGCATCTCTTTTACGTTAAGTCGCCGGTCGAGTTCGGCATCCTTGGCGAACCGGACCCGGCGCAATGACCGAGACCTGGCTATTGGCGGCACTCTGGCTCGGTCTGGCCCTACTCGCCAGTCTGCTGTCGATTTGGCTGCGCATCGCCACCGCACTTTCCGAAATTGTCGTCGGTGCTATTGCACAACTGCTGATCGGCGCTTTCATCGGCGGAGTGACGCTGGGCGCCGGCGAGTCCTGGGTGCGTTTCCTCGCCGGGACCGGGGCCATCGTGCTGACCTTCCTCGCCGGCGCCGAACTCGATCCACATGTGCTGCGGCGCTATTGGAAGGAAGCGATGGCCATTGGCCTGGTCAGTTTCACCGCCCCGTTTCTCGGCTGCACCGCGGTCGCCTACTGGTGGCTCGGCTGGAGCGTGGCGGCGAGCTGGCTGGCCGGCATCGCCATGTCGACGACCTCGGTCGCCGTCGTTTATGCGGTGATGCTCGAGTTCGGCTTCAACACCACCGACTACGGCAAGACCGTCCTCGCCGCGTGTTTCATCACCGATCTTGCGACGGTGCTGGCGCTCGGCTTCATCTTCGCGCCCTTCAGCTTCCGCACCGTCATCTTCTTCGCCACCAGCATCATCGTCTTCGCCGTGCTGCCGTGGCTGACGCCGCGTTTCTTCAAGCGCTACGGCAACCGGCCGTCGGAACTCGAAGCCAAGTTCCTGCTTTTCTGGCTGTTCGCCCTCGGCGGCCTCGCCGCCTGGGCCGAAAGCGAGGCGGTGCTGCCGGCCTATCTCCTTGGCATGGTGCTGGCCGGCACAGTGGGCAAGGATCATGTGCTGGTGCGCCGCCTGCGCACCCTGACTTTCGGCCTGCTAACGCCCTTCTATTTCATTCGCGCCGGCTCGCTGGTCTCGATGCCGGCATTGCTCGCCGCGCCGATGGCTTTCGTGGTCCTGCTGCTGGCCAAGATGACGACCAAGATCATCGGCGTCTATCCGGTAGCGCGCCTGTACAAATCGCCAAAGCAGGAAGCGACCTACACCACGCTGCTGATGTCGACGGGGCTCACCTTCGGCACCATCTCCGCGCTGTTCGGCCTGTCGCACGAAGTGATCGACCAAGTGCAATACTCGTATCTCGTCGCCGCGGTGATCGGCAGCGCGGTGGTGCCGACGCTGATCGCCAATGCCTTTTTCCTGCCGCGCCACCTGCTGCCCAAGGGAGAGAAGCCATGAAGCGCATCCTCGTTGCCTATGATGGCTCCGATGGGGCCAATAAGGCGTTTGCCGTGGGGCTGGACTATGCCGAGAAGTTCGGCGCCGAGATGCGCGTGCTCGCCGTGGCGCGCCCGCCCGAGTTCGGCGACGAGGTCGAAACCGAAGCCATCATCGAAAACTCGAGGAAGCATTACCATCAACTCCTGCAATCGCTGCATGCCGCGAGCGCGAAGAAGCGCATTGTCGTCCGCTTTGAAGTGGTCGTCGGCCATCCGGCCGAGCAGATCATCCGGCACGCCGAGGAATGGCAAGCCGACATGGTGGTCGTCGGTCATCGCGGCGGCACCTTTCTCG
>CAIXAY010000322.1 GCA_903917505.1 uncultured beta proteobacterium
ACCACGACCTTGCGGATCATGGTCTTGTCCTTGATCGCCACGCACGGGCGATGCAGTTCGCGCGGCATGAAGACGGCGAAGGAGCCGGGATTCAAGTCCATGAAGAATTCGTCGGCCGGCGCCGGGAAGAAAGCCAGGTCTTTCGCTTCGAGGCTGTCCTCGACGGCGGCCAGTTTGGGCTGCGGCAGCGCAAAGCCGTAGCGCTCGCTGGTGCTGCACGGAATCTGGATGTCGGCGTAGCGGTGGTGTGCTTCGGCGCGGCTTTCGGCCATCGTACGCAACTCGACGTCCTGGACCAGATAGAACGATTTGTCGCCTTCGATATCATAACGGCCGGCGGCGATCTTGAGCAGATCGACTTTCTGCAATGCCTCGATGGCACGGACGACGGCTGCCGGGAACACGTCCTTCTGGGTAGCGACGTCGGCGAGTTGAGCGAGAATCATGTAAAACTCCTTTTGGTTAGAGCCCCCCGGGGCATCGGATAGCGCGGCAAAGAAGTGTTAATTATCCGCCAATCGAAGCGGTTCTGCTTGGCGCGATCGTGGCAGGCTTGAACCCGATCAAAGCGCAATGCCGTCCTGCCTGGCAAACCACGCAGCGAGAAAGGCGGTCATCGCCTGAACCTTGGCCGACAGGTGCCGGCGCGTCGGATAGACGACATGAATCGGCAGCCGACGCACGCCCTGGCCGGGCAGCACGCGCACCAGCAGGCCACGGTCGATCAGCGGCTGCAGGATGAAGCACGGCGCGTAGACGATGCCGCTGCCGGCCACCGCCATCTCGGCAAGCAGCATGCCGTTGTTGGCGTTGATCGGACCGCCGATGCGTATGCTGACGGGGTCATCGCCGGGACCCGTGAATTGCCACTGATTGCCGGTCGCCGAATAGGCGTAGGTGAAACACGCGTGTGCGGCCAAGTCCTCGGGACGCAACGGCGTTCCGGCGCGATCGAGATAGGCCGGCGCAGCAGCCGCCAGCAAGGCGGTTTCACCGATGTGCCGCGCGACGAGGTTGTCGCTGCCGACACGGCCGACGCGGATCGCCAGATCCATCCCTTCCTCGGCGAAATCGACGACGTTGTCGGAAAGGACGATGTCGAGCGTGATCTCCGGGTGCGCTTGCGAAAACGCGGCGAAAGCCGGCGCCAGGCGCAGCGTGGCGAGCGCGATCGGCGCGGTCAGGCGCAAGCGTCCGCGCGCGCGCCGCGCCTTGCCGGAGACGCTGGCTTCGCTCTCCTCGAGGTCGGCGAGGAGTTGGGTGCAGCGCTCGAAGTAGGCAAAGCCCTCGTCGGTCGGACTCATGCGCCGCGTCGTGCGATTAAGCAGGCGCACGTTGAGGTGCGCCTCCAGTTGCGCCACGTGGCGCGAGACGGCCGAGGTCGAAAGGCCCAGACGCTCGGCGGCCGACGCGAAGCCGCCGGCTTCGATCACCGTGCAGAAGACGCGCATCGCTTCGAATTTGTCCATTCGATTATCCCGCTTTACGCAATAGAGATTCAATTATAGGCGGGTTTATTCTTTTGATCGGGATGTTTAAAGTCCACTCCAACGTCGGGCCACATCCTGACGTCCGATCAACAAGACAACGGAGAACTTCATGAACACCCGCCCGCGCATCAACCCCGCCGATTACGGCGTCACCCTGCTGCGCCTCACGCTAGCGACCATGTTCCTCGCGCATGGCCTGCTCAAAGTCTTTGTTTTCACGCTGCCGGGTACGGCCGGATTTTTTGAGTCGGTCGGCTTCCCCGGCTTCCTCGCCTACGTCGTCGCCCCGGCCGAAATCATCGCCGGCGTCGCGCTGCTGGTCGGTTTCCGCACCCGCCTCGTCGCCGCCGCGATGATTCCGCTGCTGCTCGGCGCGACCACCGTTCATGCCGGCAACGGCTGGGTTTTCAGCAGTGCCAACGGTGGCTGGGAATATCCCGCTTACCTGGTCATTGCCGCTATCGCGCAAAGTCTGCTCGGCAGCGGCATACTTGCGCTCGACAAGCCGTCCGCCAAAGCCGCCTGATCGCCAACCTGTTTTTAACCGGGGCATCTTCCCCGACCACCACCAGGAGCAAGACCATGAAACTCTACTACTCACCCGGCGCCTGTTCATTCTCTCCGCATATCGCCCTGCGCGAAGCCGGCCTCGATTTCGAACTCGTCCGCGTCGATCTCGGCACGCACAAGCTCGCCGACGGCAGCGATTTTTCACGCATCAACCCGAAGGGCTATGTTCCCGTCCTTGAACTCGACAACGGTTTGCGCCTCACCGAAGGGCCGGCCATCGTCCAGTACATCGCTGATCTCAAGCCCGAATCCGGCCTCGCGCCGAAAGCCGGCAGCTTCGCCCGTTACCAGTTGCAGGAATGGCTGGGCTTCATCAACTCCGAAATACACAAGGGTTTCGGGCCACTGTTCAATCCGAAGACGCCGGAGGAGTACAAGGCCATTGCGCGGCAGAATCTGGCCAATCGCCTGGGCTATGTCGCCGAACATCTGGCGAAGAACGACTACCTGATGGGCAAGCAATTCACCGTCGCCGACGGCTATCTGTTCACGGTGCTCAACTGGGGGCAATGGACCGGCATCGACATCAAGCAGTGGCCCTCGCTCGTCGCTTTCCAGGAGCGCATCGCCAGCCGTCCCGGCGTGCGCGCGGCGCAAGCGGCCGAGGCTGCGCAGGCTTGAGTCAAGCGGGCGGCGCCAGCGCCGCCCGCCGTTAGAAGGCGAACCACCATGTCAGCAAGGCAACCGATACTCTTTCTTTCGCACGGATCGCCGATGACGGCGCTCGGTGGCGACGAACTGTCGCAGACCTGGGCGACGCTCGCCGGCCATTTAAGCCGGCCGGCGGCGATCCTGATGGTGTCGGCACACTGGGGAACGCGACTGCCGATACTCACCGGCAGCGCCCGCCCGGAAACGATCCACGATTTTGGCGGCTTCCCCGCCGAGCTTTATCAACTGCGCTATCCCGCCCCGGGCGAACCGGCGCTCGCCCAGCGCATCAAGCAGCAATTGTCCGAAGCCGGCATCGCCGCCGGCATCGACGCGACCCGCGGCCTCGATCACGGCGCCTGGGTTCCGCTGCGCACCCTGTTCCCGGCGGCCGACGTCCCGGTGCTGCAGCTTTCGGTGCAGCCTGACCACTGCGCGCGGCATCACTACGCGCTCGGCGCGGCGCTCGCCGCCTTGACGGAAGTGAGCGGCGAAAACGTTCTGATCGTCGCCTCCGGCCACATGACGCACAATTTGATGGAGTACATGCGGCCTGGCGGCGAGCGACCGTCGGCCGATTCGCGGGCGTTTCGCGACTGGGCGCACGCCCGGCTCATGCGCGGCGACAGCGAGCCGCTGTTCGACTGGCCGCACACCGCACCTGGCGCGAAATCCGCGCATCCGACGCCGGAGCACTTTCTGCCGCTGTTCGTCGCCCTCGGCGCCGCCGGCGCGGCGCACAGCACAGAGTGGCTGGGCGGCGGCTGGGTGAGCGATGCGCTGGCGGCGGACAATTACCTGTTCACGCAGGCCTGAGGGCTAATCGGCGGCGGCGCGAACGGACTCGATAGGGGCAGCGGAACCCCTGCTGACGTTTTCGCCATCGCCCGGCCGCAAGGTCCAGAACGATAATGACGATATCATCGTCAGGCCGCCGAGCGTCAGGAATGCGTGGTGCAGCGCGCTGGTCACGGCGAGGCGATCGGACTGCGGCAGGTCGCCGAGAAACCAGGCCGTCACCAGCGAACCGCAGGCCAGGCCGAAGCTCATCGAGAGTTGCTGCAGGGAACTTGCGATGGTGCTCGCCATGCTCGAATCGCTGCTGCGCACGTCGGCATAGGCCATGGTGTTCATGCTCGAGAACTGCAGCGAATTGAAGAAACCCTGGGCCAGGCCGAAGAGAACGATCAATGCGATCGGCGTCGCCGGCACGACGGTGGCGAACAGGCTGATCGTCACGCCGATCATCAGGGTGTTGACGGTCAAGACCTTGCGAAAACCAAAACGCCGCAGGATGGGCGCCGACATCAGCTTCATTCCCATCGCCGCAGCGGTCGCCGGCATCATCAAGAGCCCCGACTGCCACGCTGGCAGCCCAAGGCCGAGCTGATAGAGCAGGGGCAGCAGGAAAGGCATGCCGCCGACGCCCAGCCGGGTGATGAAGCCGCCGGCGACGGCGACGCGAAAGGTGCGAACGCGGAACAGCCGCAGGCGCAGCAGCGGATAACGCGTCTTGCGCGCATGCCAGACGTAGGCCGCGAGCAGGGCCAGCGACAGCGCCAGCAGGACAGCCCCGGAAGTCACGTCGATATGGTGCTCGCCAAAGATTTCAAGCAACCAGGAAAGCAGCGCCGTCCCCGCCCCGAACAGCACCAGCCCGATGACGTCGAGCGGCCGCCGGCCGTCGCCGCGATAGTCGGGCATGTGGCGATGAATCAGAAACTGCGCCGCGAGACCCACCGGAACGTTGATGAAGAAAATGACCCGCCACGGCAGCCAGTGCACGATCAGGCCGCCTACGGTCGGCCCGAGCAACGGCCCGATCAGGGCCGGGATGATGACGAAATTCATCGCCATCAGCAGCTCCTCCTTGGGAAAGGTGCGGATGATCGAAAGCCGTCCGACCGGCATCATCATGGCCGCGCCGATGCCCTGAAAGATGCGCGCGGCGACCAGCATCGGCACGCTCACCGAAAGACCGCAGAGGATCGAGGAAAGCGTGAAGATCGCCACGGCGCTGCTGAACACGCGCCGTGTGCCGAAACGGTCGGCCATCCAGCCGCTGATCGGGATGCACACGGCGAGGCTGACGATGTAGCTGGTGACCACGGCCTTCAGGCTGAGCGGCGTCACCTGCAAACTCGCCGCCATCGCCGGCACCGCCGTGTTGATAATCGTCGAGTCGAGCTGCTCCATGAACAGCGCCGTCGCAACGACCCACGGAAGATAGCGCTTTATCGTCGCGCTGTCGGCCGGCACGGTGGACGAAGGCATAATGAATTGGATTACCGGGCGAGCGCTGGCAGGAGCGCGGGCAAATTGTGCGACATGCACTGACAGACAGGCGCCGCACCGCTTCGTTTCATTGGCCCGCCAAAAGGCGCTTGAGGTCACTGACAATCGCCTCGACCGGCGCGTCGTCCCGGATGTAGAGGCGGATTCTGCCGGCCGGGTCGAAGGCGTAGGTGCCCGCCGAGTGGTCTATGGTGTAGCCGATGCCGGCGCTGCTCTTGCTGCGCGCGAAGTAGATCTTGAACTCGCGCGCCGCCGCTTCGGTCACCGCGAGATCCCCGGAAAGACCGATGAAGCGCGGATCGAACCAGCTCACGTAGGCGGCCAGCTTGTCCGGCGTGTCGCGTTCCGGATCCAGAGTGACGAAAATGACCTGTACCCGGTCGGCCTCCCCGCCCAGCGTCTTCATTACATTGGCATAACGCGCGAGCGTTGTCGGGCAAACGTCGGGACAGGCGGTATAGCCGAAGAAGAGCAGCACCGCCCGCCCCTGGAAATCGGCGAGCGTGGTCGGCCTGCCGTGCTGGTCCTTGAGCCCGACCAGCGCATGCCCGAAGTCCGCGCCACTGATGTCGGTGGTGCGCCACGGCGCCGGCGCGCGCTCGCTGCAGGCGGCCAGGACAAGGAGTAGAACCAGGAGCAGAACTCGCCGCATGCCTTCTCTTTGAGCCAATAAAAACTAACGCCAATGAACTTTTTATGCGGAAGCGGTCAGAGGGTTAGCCCCAAGACAATCCGATCCGGGTGGGAGGAAAGACCTTGAGAATAGCAAATTATACCGACCAGTGCGCCGGCCAGTCTCTTTGCGCCCGCCGTCCGCTCTTCGGCATGCTCTGCGCATTGGCGTCTACGCTGGCGCTGACCTTGGCCCTTGCGCTGTCCCCCGCGTTGGCGCACGCCGAGTACGCGCTCAACTTCCCGGCTCCGGCGTCCGGCCAGGCGCAGGATATATGCGATCTGCACGTTCTGATCCTGTGGATCTGTTTCGCGATCTTCATCATCGTCTTCGTCCCGATGTTCGTCGCCCTGGTTTGCCACCGCAAGTCTCTCGGGCGTGTTGCCGCGACCTTCCACGACAACCTGAAAGTCGAAATCATCTGGACCATCATCCCGACGCTGATTCTCGTCGGCATGGCGTGGCCGGCGACCAGCCTCGTGATGTCGATGAAGGACACCAGCAAGGAGGACCTGACGATCAAGGTCACCGGCCGCCAGTGGAAATGGGATTATGAATATCTGGGCGACGATATCCGCTTCACCAGCAGCACCTCGACGCCGAGCGAACAAATCAATGGTGCGCAGGCCAAGGGTGAGAACTACCTGCTCGAAGTCGACCATCCGCTGGTTGTTCCGACAGGCAAGAAGGTGCGCCTGGTGCTGACCACCAGCGATGTGATCCACTCCTGGTGGGTCCCGGCGTTCGGCGTCAAACAGGACGCCATCCCGGGTTTCATCCGCGACGCCTGGTTCATGGTCGACAAACCGGGGACTTACCGCGGCCAGTGTGCCGAACTGTGCGGCATGGGCCACGGTTTCATGCCGGTCGTCGTCGAAGCGGTCGCGCCCGAACAATTCGCCAGTTGGAAGGACGAGCAGAAGAAACTGCTCGCCGCAGCGGTGATCGATTACAGCAAGACCTACGCGATGGACGAACTCAAGGCCATCGGGGCGAAGGTCTACGCGGCCAATTGCATGGCCTGCCACCAGGCCAATGGCGGCGGCATTCCCAACGCCTTCCCGGCACTCAACGGATCGAAGATGGTGCAGGGCGACAAGTCCGCGCATATCGATCGCGTGTTCAACGGCAAGCCCGGAACGGCGATGGCCCCGTTCGGCAAGCAGTTGTCCGACCTCGATATCGCTGCGGTCATCACCTACGAACGCAACAACTGGAGCAACGCCATGGGCGACCTTGTCCAACCCACCGAGATCGCCGCGCTGCACAAGAGGAGCCAATAGATGTATACCGCCACCGCCGACCCCGCCGCGCATGATCACGACCATGCTCACGACCACGCCCCGTCGGGCATCATGCGCTGGGTGAGCAGCACCAACCACAAGGATATCGGTACGCTCTACCTGTGGTTCAGCCTGTTCATGTTCTTCTTCGCCGGCGCGCTGGCCATGCTGATCCGCGCTGAACTGTTCCAG
>CAIXAY010000323.1 GCA_903917505.1 uncultured beta proteobacterium
CTTCAACGTCGCGCAGCCGATCTCGCAGCTTTCCGGGACGATCACCCGCGCCACCATCGGCATCGCGCTGGCCTGCGTGCTGCTCGCTTTCCTGATGATGATCACGCGCAGCAAGGCGGTGCCGCAGGTGATCGCCTTCCTGGCCATGGAGAACGGCCTGTTCTTCGCCGCCACCAGCGCCACCTACGGCATGCCGATGGTCGTCGAACTGGGCATCGCGCTCGACGCCATGGTCGGCATGGTCATCGTCGGCGTGTTCTTCTTCCACATCAGGCAGCAGTTCGACAGTCTCGATATCCGCCACATGGAGAGGATGAAGCAGGAATGATCGAACTGGCTCTCGTCCTGGCGACGCCTTTTGCCACCGGTGTCGTCCTCGCCCTCTTCGGCCACCGCCGCGGCGCCGCCGAAATCAATTCGATCGGCAGCCTGCTGACGCTGATCGCCGCGGCGGCGCTGACCACCCGCATCGTCAACCACGGGCCGATGACGATTTATGACGAACAATTCTTCGTCGATCCGCTCAACGTTTTCCTGATCGCCCTGACGGCGCTGGTCGGCTTTACCACCTCGCTCTTCTCGCGCCCCTACATGCGCGTCGAGCACGACCACGGGCGCCTGTCGAGCGCGCGCCTGCGCCTCTACCACAGCATGTTCCAGATGTTCATGTGCACCATGCTGGTCGCCCTGTCGACCAACAACCTCGGCATCCTCTGGGTGGCCATGGAGGCGGCGACGCTGACCACCGTGCTGCTGGTCTCGCTCTACCGCACGCCGGCGAGCCTCGAAGCCGCCTGGAAATATTTCATCCTGTGCGGCGTCGGCATCGCGCAGGCGCTGTTCGGCACCATCCTCATCTACTTCGCCGCCGAGCGCGTTCTCGGCCAGGGCGGCGCGCTGCTGTGGACGCACCTCGACGCGGTCAAGGCGCATCTCGAGCCGACCGTGCTGTCGCTGGCTTTCGTTTTTCTTTTTGTCGGCTACGGCACCAAGACCGGCCTCGTGCCCTTGCACAACTGGCTGGCCGACGCCCACGCCGAAGGCCCGACGCCGGTCTCGGCCGTGCTCTCGGGCCTCCTGCTCAACGTCGCGCTGTACGCCATCATCCGCTGCAAGGTGCTGGTCGACGGCGCGCTCGAGACGCACTTCGCCGGTAACATGATGATGGCCTTCGGCCTGCTGACCGTCGTGGTGCCGGCCTTCTATCTGTCGCGGCAGAAAGACGTCAAGCGGCTGTTCGGCTACTCGTCGATCGAGCACATGGGCCTCATCACCTTCGCTTTCGGCATGGGCGGCGTGGCGAGCTTCGCCGGCCTCCTGCACATGACCGTGCACTCGCTGACCAAGTCGGCCATCTTCTTCGCCGTCGGGCACGCCGCGCAAATGGCCGGCACGCAGATCATCGACGACATCAAGGGCCTGATCAGGCGCTCGCCGACCATCGGCTGGGGGCTGATGCTCGGCACGCTGGCCATTCTCGGCATGCCGCCGTTCGGCGTGTTCACCAGCGAGTTCATGATCCTCACCACCTCGATCAAGCATTACCCGTGGGCGACGCCCATCCTGCTGACGGCGCTCGGCGTCGCCTTCGCCTCGATGTTCCACAAGGTGCAGGGCATGGTCTTCGGCGAGCCGACGGTGCGCCCGCTGGCGCACAATCCCGCGCTGCTGCCGGTCTTTCTCCACCTCGGGCTGGTGCTGATGCTCGGCCTGTGGATCCCGCCCTACCTCGCCGAGTGGTACCGGCAGGCCGCCCGGCTGATAGGATAAGGGGCAGCCATGCAATTTCTCGAACAAGCCATCAACTTCGAACTGCTCGCCGGCCACGCCACGCCGACCTGGGCGGCGCGCGTCGATGCGCCGGCGCTGCGCGCCTTCTGCGCCGCCGCGCACGCCGCCGAGCGCCGCCTCGTCGCGCTGTGGGGCAGCGACGAGCGCGATCGCGACGCGCGATGCGGCTACGCCCTGCACGCCGCTTTCGACCTCGCCGAAGGGCTCGCCTGCCTGACCCTGCCGCTGGCCACCGAGAATCCCGAATTCCCGGACCTTGCGCTGCCCTTCCCGGCCGCCGAGCGCATGCAGCGCACCGTGCGCGACCTGATCGGCGCACGCTCGGACGCCGACGACCAGCGCCCCTGGCTGAGGCACGCCAACTGGCCGGCCGACTACTACCCGCTGCGCCGCGACACCCCGGACGCGAAATTTGCCGCGGCGAACGAGGACTACGCCTTCGTTCGCGTCGAGGGCGACGGCGTGCACGAAATCGCGGTCGGCCCGATTCATGCCGGCATCATCGAGCCCGGCCACTTTCGCTTTTCGGCGATGGGCGAGAGCGTGCTGCGCCTCGAAGAGCGGCTCGGCTGGACGCACAAGGGCATTGAGCGGCGCTTTGTCGGCATGGGCCTCGCCGACGGCGCAAAACTCGCCGGCCGCGTCTCCGGCGACACCACGGTGGCTTACGCCTGGGCCTACAGCCAGGCCGCCGAGGCGATCAGCGGCACCACGCCGCCGCCGCGCGCGCTGTGGCTGCGCGCGCTGCTGCTCGAGCGCGAACGCATCGGCAATCACCTGGGCGACCTCGGCTACCTTGGCAACGACGTGGCGCTGTCCTTCGGCCTGATGCAGTTCATGCGCCTCAAGGAAGACTGGATCCGGATGAATGCCACGGTCTTCGGCCACCGGCTCTTGATGGACCGCATCGTTCCAGGCGGCGTCGCCGTCGATCTTGACGCCGCCGGCGCGCAGGCGCTGCTGGCGCAGAACCAGAGCATCCGGCAGGAAGTGCGCAAGCTCAAGAACATCTACGACGAGCATGCCGGCCTGCAGGACCGTTTCCTCAGCACCGGGCGCGTCACGCCGCAGCTGGCCAAGCGTCTCGGCGTGATCGGCCTGGTCGGGCGGGCCAGCGCGCAGTGGTGGGATCTGCGCTGCAACCACCCGTGCGCGCCTTACGATGAACTGGCGGTGCAGATCGCCACCGAGCGCAACGGCGATGTCGCGGCGCGCGTTCTCGTGCGCTTTGCCGAGATCGCCGAATCGCTGCGCCTGATCAACACGATCATCGCCGAAATGCCGGCCGGAGCGATCCGCAGCGAGCTGCGCAGCGACGCCGACCGGCGTGGCTTCGGCTGGATCGAAGGCTGGCGCGGCGACGTGCTGGTCGCACTGGAAACCGGCCAGGACGGCAAGATCCGGCGCTGCCACTGCCACGACCCGTCGTGGCAGAACTGGCCGGCGCTCGAACACGCGGCGATCGACAACATCGTTCCCGATTTCCCGCTGATCAACAAGTCGTTCAACCTGTCCTATTCCGGCCAGGATCTCTGAGGCTGCCACCATGTTTCCCATGCTCAGACAAATCCTGCGTACCGGCATCGTCAGCGAAACGCCGCCCGCAGCCGACGAGAGCTTGCGCATCGTCGCGCAGCGGCTGTCCGACGCGGTGGCGCGGCAACTCGGGCGGGCGCTGGTCATCCGCCATATCGACGCGGGCTCGTGCAACGGCTGCGAACTCGAAATCCACGCCCTCGGCAACCCTTACTACAACCTCGAAGCGCTCGGCATCAAGTTCGCCGCGAGTCCGCGCCACGCCGACCTGCTGCTGGTCACCGGCCCGGTCGCCAAGAACATGGAGGTCGCCGTCAAGCGCGCTTACGACGCCACGCCCGAACCCAAGCTGGTCGTCGCCGTCGGCGACTGCGGCTGCAGCGGCGGCATTTTCGGCGAGAGCTACGCGTCCTGCGGCCGTGTCGCCAATGTCATACCGGTCGACGTGGCCGTGCCCGGCTGC
>CAIXAY010000324.1 GCA_903917505.1 uncultured beta proteobacterium
CATCGAATATGCCAAGGGCGACATCGTAGGCCTCAATGGTCAGAAAATGACGCCCGCACAAACGCTTACCCGCCTCAATGAACTCGGCAGCAAACACGGTATCGGTCGCCTCGACCTGGTCGAAAACCGCTACGTAGGCATGAAGTCGCGCGGCTGTTACGAGACGCCGGGCGGAACGATCCTGCTGCGCGCCCACCGCGCCATCGAATCGATCACGCTCGACCGCGAGGTCGCGCACCTCAAGGACGACCTGATGCCGCGCTACGCCAGCATGATTTACAACGGCTACTGGTGGAGCCCCGAGCGGCGCACGCTGCAGACCTTGATCGACGCGACGCAGGAGCACGTCAACGGCTGGGTGCGCGTGAAGCTGTACAAGGGCAATGTGATCGTCACCGGCCGCGATTCGAAGACCGATTCGCTGTTCGACTCGACCATCGCCACTTTCGAGGACGACGCCGGCGCTTACGACCAGAAGGACGCTGCCGGTTTCATCAAGCTCAACGCCCTGCGCATGCGGATTGCCGCCAATCTCGCCAGTCGCAAGGGCTGATCTTGTACATGCCGAGTGAAGCGCAGGTATCGGGATTTGGCATGAGCTTCGGCATCGGCGGCTTGATGTTGTTCATGCTGTTCATCATCGGCGAACTGGCGTGGAAGGCGAAGGCCGGCAGGACCGGAACCTTCGTCCTTTTCTTCGTTCTCTCTTTCGGCATGCTCGGTTTTGCTTCCAAGTCTGCCATTCAATTTTTTTGGAAAATCTGACATGTCGCAGTTCGATCAGGTGAGCGTCGTCAAGCAGGCCAACGTCTACTTCGACGGCAAGTGCGTCAGCCACACGGTGCAATTCGCCGACGGCACGAAGAAGACGATTGGTGTTATAATGCCGTCGTCATTGACGTTCAAGACCGGCGCGCCGGAAATCATGGAAGGCGTCGGCGGCAGCTGCCGCGTTCGCCTGCAGGGCGCGAGCGAGTGGACGAGTTACGGATCGGGCCAGTCGTTCAGCATCCCCGGCAATTCGTCGTTTGAAATCGCCTGTGACGAGCCCTTCCATTACGTTTGTCATTTCGGCTGAACGGAGGATTCGATGCCATCTTTCGATTTTTCTTCTGAAGTGGACATGGTGGCGCTGAAGAACGCCATCGATGTGACCGGGAAAAAAATTATCGGGCGGCACGATTTCAAGGGAACCAGCGCCCAGGTCGAACTGAGCGACAAGGACAAGGTCATCACGCTTTTCGCCGACTCCGAATTCCAGCTCAAGCAGATCAAGGACATTCTTTATCCGGAAATGGAAAAGAAGGAGCCCGATTGCGTGAAGCGCCTCGACGACCAGGCGATACAGAAGGTCTCGGGCGACAAAGTCAAGCAGGAGCTGAAGATCAAGATCGGCATCGAGAGCGAACTGGCCAAGAAAATCGTCAAGCTGCTCAAGGACTCGAAGCTCAAGGTGCAGGTGGCGATCCAGGGCGACGCGGTGCGCGTCAGCGGCGCCAAGCGCGACATCCTGCAGGACGCCATCGCCCTCGTAAAGAAGACGATCGTCGATTTCCCGATCAAGCACGGGAACTATCGCGATTGAACGCTCAGTGCACCTGCGACAGGATGCGCCGACGATGAGCTTTCAATCCAATTTAGGCAAAGGCTCCTGAGGTTTTGGACGAAAAAGATCGCATCAATCCTGGCGTCCTTTCCTGGGTAGAAGAATTGCGGCGGGTCTCGATGGCCGTCAGCAAGACGACGACCAAGGCCGCGGCAAGCCGCAATCAAGTCTTTTATATCCTGCACTGGACAGCCGACAGCTCGGGCTTCGGCGTGACCGTCCACAAGGGGCGCGATGCCGGCAGCGCCGAGGAGTGGTGGAGCATCGACCGGGCCCTGCTCAAGCCGCCGCCTTTCGTCAGCGAGGACGATGTCAGCATCCTGCGGCTGCTGTGGGCCGAGCGCGGCCATGACGTCGGCTTGCGCGCCTTCGGCCTCGGGCCGGCGCACGGCGGCGAAATCCTGCAGCGCATGGCGCTGACCGGCCGCCTCTGCCCGGCCCACGATTTCTCGCCGCTCTTCCTGGCCGACACGCGTTCGGCGACGGTGAGCTGGCGCGTCGATGCCAACGGGCGGCAAAGGCCTTGCTTCACGCCGGTGCCGGCCGCCAGCCTGGTCATCCCCTTGCATCCGCCGTGGTATATCGACCTCGACGAAGGCAGCATCGGCCCGCTCGAAGTGCTCGGCAATCCGGCGGTGATCGAGCGCCTGTTCTCGCTGCCGCCGCTATCGAAGCGCGAGGCCGAACTGGTGGCCGCGGCGCTCTCGGAACTCGCGCCGGAGTTGCCGCTTCCCGCCGACGACGCCAGCGCCCGCCTGCGCCGCGTCGAAGCCGCGCCGGTGCCGGTGCTGCGCCTGCAAACGCTGGGCACGCACGGCAACCGCAGCTGGCGCGATTACGTGATCAGCTACAACAGCGGCTTCTTCGACGTCGCGCTGCCGGTGTTCCGCTACCAGGATGCGGAGGTCAAGCCCGACGACATCCGCGAGTTCTCGACGCTGCCCGATGGCGAGACGGTGTGCGTCCTGCGCCGTGCCGATCAGGAAAAGGCGCTGATGCAGCGCCTCGCCGAGACCGGCTTGCAAAAAGTCCCGGCTTACGCGCTGCACACTTTCGGCAGTCCGCCCGACAACGCCTACGGGCTGGCCAACGAATCGTCCTGGCCGGCGTTCATGCAGGCAGCGCTGCCGCTGTTGCGCGCCGCCGGCTGGCAGGTCGAGATCGACGATGACTTCCGTCACCACGCGCTCGAAGTCGAAGCCTGGGACGCCGAACTGCTCGAATCGGAGAGCGGCTGGTTCAATCTCGACATGGGCATCATCGTCGAGGGCCAGCGCTTGCCGCTGGCGCCGTTGCTGGCTTCGCTGTTCCGGCGCGAGGCGCGCTGGCTCGATACGCCGCTGCTGCACCTGATCGACGACGATGAAATGATCGAGCTGCGAACGCCGGCCAACGTGCGCATCCGCGTTCCGGCAGCGCGCTTGAAGCCGCTCGCGGCGACCCTGATCGATCTCTTCGACGGCTTCGAAGACGGCGACACGCTGCGCCTGTCGCGTTTCGACGCGCCGCGCCTGGCCGAACTCACCGACACCAGCCGCTGGCAGTTCCGCGGCCAGCGCGACGTGCTGGCGCTCGCCGAGCAGCTGTCGGCGGCGCAGGGCATCAGCGACATCGCCTCGCCGGCCGGCCTTGGGCTGGAGTTGCGCACGTACCAGAAGGAAGGCCTGGCTTGGCTGCAGTTTCTGCGCGAACAGAAACTCTCCG
>CAIXAY010000325.1 GCA_903917505.1 uncultured beta proteobacterium
CGAGTTCAAGGAACGTTACAATCATCATTGGCGTTTGGAAAAACTGGACTTCATGTCACCCCTTGAAGCCCGCCAGGCTTATGCCATACGAAAGGCGGCCTGAGTTGCAAAACCGTGTCCAGGAAATGCGAGCCGGTACATATTGACTTCCACCCAGCGTATCGTGCCGTTCGCGTAGCGGAAGCCGAGCACCGCGCCATAGACACTGCGGCCCTCGCGCAGCGTCACGAGCGCCGGGGTTTCCTCGACCGGCCAGGTCGTCCCGTCTTCGCGCAGCCGCTGCAGCTCAATTTCCTGCGGCCGGCGGCCCTGCAAGCCGCCAGCGGGGTCGCCCATGAATTCGTTGGCCGCGCGGTTGGCGTAAATGAAACTCCCGTCCGGTGAGATGATCGCCAGGCCCTCGACCATCACCGACACGGCGCCGAGGAAACGGCTTTCGCTTTCCTGAAAGCGGTTCATCACTTCACGCAACTCGCTGAGATTTTCCTTGATCGCCATGTAGTTGGTGATCGCGCCGTCGCGGTCCTTGATCGGCGACATGAGCATCCGGTCCCAGCTCAGCGCCCCGTCGCGCCGCCGGGTCTGCACCTCGCCGCGCCAGCTCCGGCCGGCTTCGACCGTCTACCACATGTCGCGATAGATCGTGTCGTCGACGCCGAGCGGCCGCAGCATGCGCGAATTCTGGCCGGTCGCCTGCTCGCGCGTGTAGCCGGTCGTTTCGACGAACTGGTCGTTGACGTACTCGATGCGCCCATCCAGGTCGGTGATATAGACCGTCGCCGGATTCTGGTCGACGGCCATCAGCAGCTTGTTCGCCCAGTTCTCGGCGACGCGCCGCTGCTCCACGTCATTTTCGTGCGTCACCTCGAGCGTATCGGCCAGCGCGCTGCGCCCGAGCAGCGCGTGCAGGTAGAACAGCAGCAGGAGGGTCGCCAGGCAACCGAGCGGCATGGCCAGGCGCAGGCCGCCGGGGCTGTTGGCTTCGAGCCAGGCCGGCGCGGCTTCGATTTGCAGCGACCAGATGTGGCTGGCCAATTCGAATTCCTCGGCGTAGAACAGCGGCGCGGCGCCGCTCGTTTGCCGCTCGCCGGCGGAGCGCTCGTTCCACGCTGCGATCAGCTGTTTCTCGGGCGCTTTGCGGCGGTCAAACAGCCGCACGTGGAAATCGCTCGCCGGCGTGGCGGCATTTGCCGCATCGAACAGCGCCTTGACATTGAGCAGCGCGACAACGATGCCGCCGGCCACGACGCGCCGCTCGTCGCGCGTCGTCGGCAGGATGCCGCCGCGGTAAACCGGCGCGATCAACAGAATCGCATCGTTTTGCTGATTATCAATCGCCAGCGCTCCGATTTCGCTGGCCACCGTCAGGCTGCTGTCGATCGCCTGGTTGATCAGCGGCAGGCGCGCGGGGAAAGTCAGGAGGTCGAGGCCGAGGCTCTTGCGCCCGAGTTCTTCGGGCACCGAATAGAGCAGCGGAAAATAGTACTCGCGCGCGGCCGCGGGAATGTTCCGGCCGTCGCCATCGCGCTCGGCGATGCTGAAGCGTTTGCCCCACAGACGCTGCGCCTCGATTTCGAAAGCCGCCCTGCCGCCGGCTGCGATGCGTGGAAACCAGTTGTAACTGCGCACTCCCGGCTGCGTGAGCATCGGGCGCGTGAATTTCGTGAAGGCCGGCCAATCGACGTGCTCGACGGCTGCGAACAAGCGCTGCAGCGTCGCCAGATGTTCTTCGGGCTGGCGCATCTGCGTGATCACCACGTCGGCGCGCGCCCGCGCGGCCAGCTCGAAACGCTGTGCCACGCGCTCCTGCTCGCTGTCCGACAGCGAACGGCTCACCCAGAGGGTGATCAGCAGACCGAGCACGCCGACGGCGAGCAGGATCGCCGAGCGGTAAGCGCGGTGCAGTCCCAACTGGCGGGAAAATCTCATTTGCAGCGGGGCACGACCATCAGCGGCCAAAGATTCATCGGGGCGTGCAGAGTAACTCATCGCGAAACGGCTGAACAGGCGGAAATCATTCTGTCGAGCGCGGCCTCGAGCGTCGCGCGCGGACAACCGAAATTGAGCCGCACCCATCCGGGCAAGCCGAAATCGGCACCGTTCGACAGGCCGACGCCCGCGTCTTCAAAAAACTTCGCCGGATCGGCGACGCCGAGGCCGCGCGCGTCTATCCACGCGAGATAGGTGGCTTCGACCGGGGTCATGGCCAGGCCGGGCAGGGCGCCGACGACCGCTTGCACGCGATCGCGATTGCCGCGCAGCACGTCGAGCAGCGCCTGGCGCCAGTCTTCACAGTCAGTATAAGCGGCTTGCGCCGCCGTCAGGCCGAGCACGTTGACATCGGGAACGATGCCACGCATTGCCGCACAAAAACGGCGCCGCAGCGCCGGCTCCGAAATCACCGCAAAGGCGCAGCCGAGGCCGGGAATATTGAAGGTCTTCGATGGCGCCATCAGCGTGATGCAGCGGCTGGCCATCTCCGCGCCCAGCAGCGCCAGCGGCAGATGCCGGCGACCGGCGTCGAGCAGCAGGCCGCAATGGATTTCGTCGGAGCAGACGAAGAGTTCGTGGCGCTTGCAGAAAGCCGCAAGCTCGGCAAGCTCGCCGGCATCCCAGGCGCGCCCGACCGGGTTGTGCGGGTGACACAGGAGCAGCAGGCGGGTCTCTGCGGTCACCGCGGCTTCAAGCGCAGCGAAGTCCCAGCGCCAGCGCGCATCGGACAGGCGCAGCGGAACCCTGACGAGTTCGCGCCCGCAGAGCTGCGGCGCGGACAGGAATGGCGGATAGACCGGAGTCGCGGTCAGCACGCCACCATCTATGGCGCGGCACGCGATGTTGATGCCGCAAACCAGCCCGGGCAGCCAGACCAGCCATTCGGGCTCGATCCGCCAGGCGTATTCGCGCTGCAGGTGAGCGAGCACGCTGTCGGTCAGCGCCGGCCAAGGCACGGGGTAACCGAAACAGCCCTGGGCGACGCGCTTCTCCAGCGCGGCAACGATCGCCGGCGGCGCGGCGAAATCCATGTCGGCGACCCACAGGGGCAGCACATCGCGCCCGCCGTACTTGTTCCACTTCAGCGAATCGCCGGCGCGGCGATCAATCACGCGCTCGAAATCAAAATGTGGCGAAGTCGGCATGGTCTTTTTTTTAGGCTAACGAAGAATGCAAGAGGACACGCCGTCAACGGCGCAAAAGACGGGAACTTGAGCCTGGGCGGCCGGCGCGATGGCCTTCTCCGGCATCTGCCTGGCGCTTCGCTCAAACCTCCAGATGGGCATAGAGCGGTGTCGACAAGTAACGCTCGCCGAAAGAGGGAATGATCACCACCGTCAGCTTGCCGGCATTCTGTGGCCGGCGCGCGACCTGCAGGGCGGCCCACACCGCCGCTCCTGACGAGATGCCGACGAGCAGGCCTTCGTCGGTCGCCATGCGCCGGGCGACGGCGATGGCATCGTCGGCCTTGACGCGCACGACTTCATCGTAGATCGCGGTGTTCAGCACCTTGGGCACAAAACCGGCGCCAATGCCCTGGATCGGGTGCGGTCCCTTGGCGCCGCCGGAGAGCACCGGCGAAGCGTCCGGCTCGACGGCGATGATCTGCACGCCCGGCTTGCGCGCCTTAAGCACTTCGCCAACGCCGGTGATGGTGCCGCCGGTGCCGACGCCGGCAACGAAGATATCGACCTGCCCGTCGCTGTCGCGCCAGATGTCCTCGGCGGTCGTCGCGCGGTGTATCGCCGGATTGGCCGAGTTCTCGAACTGCTGCGGAATGAAATAGCGCTTGTCGGCGGCCGCCATTTCCGTCGCCCGACGGATGGCGCCGCCCATGCCGTCCGCGCCCGGCGTGAGCACCAGTTCAGCGCCGTAGGCCTTGAGCAGCAGACGGCGCTCGCGACTCATCGTCTCGGGCATGGTGAAGCAGCACTTGATGCCACGTGCCGCGCAGACCATCGCCAATCCGATGCCGGTATTGCCTGAAGTCGGTTCGAGCACGATGGTGTCCGCGGCGATCAGGCCGGCGGTCTGCGCCACGTCGAGCATGGCCATGGCGATGCGATCCTTGACGCTATGCGCCGGGTTGTAGAACTCGAGCTTGACGGCGATCGTGCCGGCTATGCCGGCGGCAAGGCGATTGAGCCTGACCAGCGGGGTATTGCCGATCAGTTCGGTGACGTTGCTGGCGATTTTCATGAAGCCTCCGTGCGTGATCGGTAACGCGTCAAGCCAGGAACAGCTTGTACGCCGGATTGTCGGTCTCGTTCCAGTGCGAGTATCCCAGCTTCTTCAGGAAGGCTTCGAATTTTTCCATCTCGGCGTCCGGCACCTGCATGCCGACCAGCACGCGGCCGTAGTCGGCGCCGTGGTTGCGATAATGGAACAGGCTGATGTTCCAGCCGGCGCTCATCTGGTTGAGAAAGTTCATCAGCGCGCCGGGCCGCTCCGGGAATTCGAAGCGGTAAATGAGCTCGTCGTCGATGTTCGCCGAATGGCCGCCGACCAGGTGACGGATATGGCCCTTGGCCATTTCGTCATCGGTCAGATCGAGGGTGGCGTAGCCGTGCTTGCGCAGGAGCTCGACCAGCTTGAGCGATTCGCTGCGCGAAGCGACCTGGATGCCGACAAAGACGTGCGCATCTTTCTGGTCGTTGTAGCGGTAGTTGAACTC
>CAIXAY010000326.1 GCA_903917505.1 uncultured beta proteobacterium
ATAGTCGAGGCCGCGCTGGATCTGCTGGCGCAGCTGGTAAAGGCTGGACGCCGGCGCCTGCAGCACGAACACGCTAGCGAGGCCGAGCGCCATGCTGGCCAGTTGCTTGCTGCGCAACGCAAAAGCCAGGTGCCCGTTCGGCAGCGAGGATTCCTCGATGACGTCGTCGGACTGGACCAGAATCTTGATCGGCAGATCGGCCGAAAGAATCTCGCTCATCGCGTGCTGTTCCGCCCCGCCGATATCTGCGGCATTGATACGCACCAGGTAGTCGGGGAACAGTGTCAGCTCGCTGACGTCGAGGCCGTTCGCGCCGAACGAGGCGAACAAGGCTTCGTGCTTGGCCTCGCTGTACTCGCCCTTGATCTCGAGTTCGCCGACGGCGACCGCCTTGGCCAGTTCAATGGCTTGCGGCAGGCGCTCGCGGTAAGCCGCGAGGGCGCTGCTGCAGTTATCGAAGGCGAAGGAGTGAGGCGTCCCGCCGGTGGCGCTGGCCGGGAAGAATTTCTGCGACTGCAGCACCTTGAGCAACTGCTCGATGCGCTGCCGCCGGCTCGCGGTGAGATTGGCCTTGGGCGCGGACTTGGTCAGGATTCGCGACATCGCCGCGAAGTCGAAGTTGTCCATCGGCCCGCTGCCGAACGACGAGCGCAGGTTCTCGGCGCTCTTGCCGGCGTCCGAATTGAGGTAGTCGGCTTTGAGGATATCGGAGAGCTTGAGCACCAGCCGGTTGATGTTGGCGGTGAAAGCTTGTGCTCGCTGCAGCTGCGTGATGCGCCAGGCGTGGCCGAGCAGCTGGTAGGGCAGTTCGGCGTTGCAATCGAGCACCAGGCCGTCGGTCTTGAGGTTGGCGCGGGCGCGGGAGAGGCTCTCGGCCAGCCGCTTGTCGCTCTTGATCAGCGGCTTGGCCGCGGCATCCCAGAGTTCCGAGAAGGAACCACTGGCGCCGGCGGCCAGCTGCACGCGGATTTCCTGCTCGAGGCGCAGCACGTGCTTGCGGATGCGCTCGCCGTCGTCGCCCTGGGCGATCTTGTCGAGGATGGCGTCGACGAGGCCCGACAGCGGTGCCACGAAGGCGGCATCGGGCTGCGCTTCGACGAGCACCAGCGGAAAGTCGTAACGCAGGCTGGTCAGGTCGCGGTAAGCGGCGAAGAGGGCTGGATGCAGCTGCCGTCCGGCGATCGTCTCCAGGTGCGAAGCCGACCTTTGGCCGGTCAGGTAGAAAGCAATTTGCGCTTGCAGATCAGTGTCCATAGGATGGTGCCATCACTCTTAAGTCGTTTAAGTACTTGTCGGTTCTTCGCGACCGGCGCTGTATTTCGGATGCCGCGTGGCTCAGACGGTGTACTTGTCGAGCTCGGCTTCAAAGCCCCTTCTGACCACCTCGGTGGTGCGCAAGACATTGCTGTGGCGGGTCTCCTCGTAGCGCGGCACGTCCTTGTTCTGGAAGAGGATGCCGACCGGGCAGAGGTCTTCGCTCGAGGCGATTTCGCGCGCCCGGTTCATGTCGAGCGGATCGTGCTCGAGCTGGTTCTTGTACACCTTGGACAGGCCGGCGCTGATCTGCAGCGCATTCTCGTGGTGCAGGAGCTGGACGCGCTGCGGGTCGTGCATCCACGGGTCGAGCGATTTCGGCAGCCATTCCGGGCAGCGCTGCAGGATGCGCACGAAGGAGAATCCCTTGTGGTGATACGCTGCCTTGACGATCTCGAACAGGCTCTCGGGAATCCAGTCCACCGCCTGCGCGACGAAGGAGACGTTGGCCACGCCCAGGGTCACGGAGAGCGGATTCAGCGCATCGAGGTAGCTGCCGCGCGGCGTGGTGTTGCTCTTGGTGCCGATCGGCGAAGTCGGCGAAGCCTGTTTCTTGGTCAGCCCGTAAATCTGGTTGTCGTGCAGGAAGACGGTCAGGTTCATGTTGTAGCGGATGGCATGGATCCAGTGCGCCGCGCCGATGCTGCAGCAGTCGCCGTCGCCGGTATTGACGAACACCGTGAGGTCGGGCCGCGCCATCTTGACGCCTTCGGCGATCGGCAGCGCCCGGCCATGCAGGGTATGCAGTCCATAGGTCTTCATGTAATGCGGAAAACG
>CAIXAY010000327.1 GCA_903917505.1 uncultured beta proteobacterium
GCGCGGCGACCACCGCCATCTCGCAGCGCATCGAACAGATCGCCCAAATGACCGAGCGCAACAGCGCCGCCGTGCGCAACACCGCCGAAGCCGTGCAACGCATGAGCGGCATGAGCCGCGATATCGCTGCTGCCCTTTCCGCCTATAAGGTCTAGACCGTACGGGACTTGACCAGCGTGCGGTCGCTACGCTGCGGCGAGTGCCTGGTCGAGGTCGGCGAGCAAATCGTCGATGTGCTCGATGCCGATCGACAGGCGGATCATGTCTTCCGAAACCCCCGCCTTCTTCATTTCCTCGGGCCCGAGCTGGCGGTGCGTGGTCGACGCCGGATGGCAGGCCAGCGACTTGTTGTCGCCGATGTTGACCAGGCGCGTGAACAGTTGCAGCGCGTCCTGGAAGCGCCCGCCGCCCTCGCTTCCGCCCTTGACGCCGAAGGTTAGTATGCCGGACGCACGGCCGCCCATGTATTTCTGCACCAGCGCGTGGTCCCGGTGTTCGGGCAGGCCGGCGTAATTGACCCACGACACCTTGGCGTGTCCTTGCAGGAACTGCGCGACCTTGAGCGCGTTGGCGCAGACGCGGTCCATGCGCAGGGGCAGGGTCTCCAGGCCCTGCAGGAGCAGAAAGGCGTTGAACGGCGAAATCGCCGCGCCCATGTTGCGCAGCGGGACGACACGGGCGCGCCCGATGTAGGCCGCCGGTCCAAGGGCTTCGGTATAAATGACGCCGTGGTAGGAAACGTCGGGTTCGTTGAGGCGCTTGAATTTCGCCTTGTGTTCGGCCCAGGGGAATTTGCCGCTATCGACGATCATGCCGCCGATCGAGTTGCCATGGCCGCCGATGTATTTGGTCAGCGCATGCACGACGATGTCGGCGCCATGCTCGAAGGGGCGGCAGAGGTAAGGCGAGGGGACGGTATTGTCCACGATCAGCGGCACGCCGTGGCGATGGGCGATCTCGGCGAGCTTCTCGAAATCGGTGACATTGCCGAGCGGATTGCCGACCGATTCGCAGAATATCGCTTTGGTCTTCGCGTCGATCTGCTGCTCGAACGTCGCCGGGTCGCGGTGGTCGGCGAAGCGGATTTCGATGCCGTATTGCGGCAGGGTGTGCGCGAAGAGGTTGTAGGTGCCGCCGTAAAGCGTCGCCGCCGAAACGACGTTGTCGCCGGCTTCGGCGATGGTCATGATCGCGTAGGTGGTGGCGGCCATTCCGGAAGCCAGCGCCAGACCGGCAATGCCGCCTTCGAGCGCGGCGACGCGCTTTTCGAGCACATCCTGCGTCGGGTTCATGATGCGCGTGTAGATGTTGCCCGCTACCTTGAGGTCGAACAGGTCGGCGCCGTGCTGCGTGCTGTCGAAGGAGTACGAAGTCGTCTGGTAGATCGGCACGGCGACCGCCTTGGTCGTCGGTTCAGGGCTGTAGCCGGCGTGTACGGCGAGGGTTTCAAGTTTCATGAAGGCTCCGATGGCTCTGTTGTATGCGGAGTGCGAATCTTAGCACTTGCGCATCAAAACCTCTGCCCGCCCCTCAGTCCGTCATCGTCTCGCGGGACA
>CAIXAY010000328.1 GCA_903917505.1 uncultured beta proteobacterium
CGGCGGACGCTGCATTGACGCCGGCCGTGCTCGCCTATCACGCGCCGAAGTGGCTTCCCGGCGGCCACGCCCAGACAATCTACCCGCTGCTGATCAAGCCGCGCCCGCACCCTTACCGGCGCGAGCGCTGGGAGACGCCCGACGGGGATTTCATCGACCTCGACTGGAACGAGGCCGGCGCCGCGGGCGATGCGGCGCCCTTGCTGGTTCTTTTTCACGGACTCGAAGGCAACTCGAGCAGCCACTACGCGCTCTCGCTGATGCACGGCCTGACGGCGGCCGGCTGGCGCGGCGTGGTGGTGCATTTCCGCGGCTGCTCGGGCGAGCCGAACCGCCTGCCGCGCGCCTACCACTCGGGCGACAGCGAAGAAATCAACTGGATCCTGCAGCGGCTCAAGCACGACCACCCGCAGCGCGCACTGTATGCGGTCGGCATCTCGCTCGGCGGCAACGTGCTGCTCAAGTGGCTCGGCGAACGCGGCGGCGAAGCCACGCACATTCTGCGCGGCGCCGCGGCGGTCAGCGCGCCGCTCGATCTCTCCGCCTGCGGCCACCATCTCTCGCGCGGATTCAACCGCGTCTATAGCCGGCATTTCCTGAGCACGCTCAAGCCGACCGCAGCGGCCATGCTGGCACGCTTCCCCGGCCTGTTCGACGCGCGCCGGCTGCGCGCCGCGGCGACCGTCTATGATTTCGACGACGTGGTCACCGGGCCGGTGCACGGCTTCGCCGGCGCCGACGACTATTGGCGGCGCGCTTCGAGCAAGCCGTGGCTGCCGGCGATTGCGCTGCCGACCCTGGTGCTCAACGCCCGCAACGACCCCTTCATGCCGGCGCAGGTGCTGCCGCGCGCCGATCAGGTCAGCGCCCGGGTGCGCCTCGAATTTCCGGGTGAAGGCGGACACGTCGGCTTCGTCAGCGGCAGTCTTCCGGGACACCTCGACTGGCTGCCGCAGCGCCTGCTGCATTTCTTCGCAGCAGAGACTTGAGCGCCGGCTAAAGCTTGAAGCCCGACACCGAACTCTTGAGTTCGGCCGCGAGACTCGCCAATTGACCGACGGCGTCGGCTGACAGCTTGGTCCCGGCCGAGGTCTGCCGGGTGATGCCGAAGATGTCGCGCATCGAGGTATTGACCCGCGTCGCCAGCTTGCTCTGGTCTTCGGTTTCATGCGCGATCGATTCGATCAGGCGCGCCAGTTCGCGCGACACCCGGCCGATCTGCGACAGCGCCGTGCCGGCCGCGTCGGAAAGCTTGGCGCCTTCGACCACGCCGTGCGTGGACAACTCCATGGCCGCGACGGCGTCGTGCGTGTCGGCCTGAATGGTCTTGACGATGGCGCCGATCTGCTTGGTCGCTTCGCCGGAACGTTCGGCAAGCCGCTGCACTTCCTCGGCCACGACCGAGAAGCCGCGTCCGGCATCGCCGGCCGCGGCGGCCTGGATGGCGGCATTGAGGGCGAGGACGTTGGTCTGTTCCGTAATGTCCGAGATCAGTTCGACGATTTCGCCGATTTCCTGCGACGATTCGCCGAGCCGCTTGATGCGCTTGGCCGTTTCCTGAATCTGCTCGCGGATTTCGTTCATTCCCTTGATCTGGTTGTTCACCGCCTCGGCGCCCAGTTCGGCGGCGGCCAGGGACGCATTGGCCACTTTCGACGACTCGGCGGCGGAATGCGATACGCCCTGGATCGATTGCACGATCTGGCCCACCGTCTGGTTGGTGTCTTCGATCTCGTGCGACTGGCGGTCGGCGGCGGTCAAGAGCTCGGTCGAAATCTGCTGCGCCTGTCCGGTCACCTGCGTCACCTGTTCGGTGGCGCGGTTGATTTCGGTGATCAGCGTGCGCAATTCCTCGATCGTATAGTTGATCGAGTCGGCGATCGCCCCGGTCAGGTCTTCGGTCACCAGCGCGCGCACGGTCAGGTCGCCGTCGGCCAGGTCGGCCATGTCGTTGAGCAGGCGCAGAATGGCTTCCTGGTTGCGCTTGTTTTCCGCTTCCGATTGCAGGCGGCGGCGCACCGCTTCCTGGTTGAACACGCGGATCAGCAGATAGAGCGCGAAGAAGCTGGCGACGGCAAGCAGCAGCAGCAGGATGTCGGCGCCCACCGTGTGCGCTTTCGATTCGTAGTATTCGGAAAGGAAGAGCGAGCCGTCGAGCAGTTTTTCGGCATCGATGGCGATGTTCTTGTTGGCGCGGTAGCCGTCGTTCAGAATCTGGCTGCTGGCCGTGAGCAGCGAGCTCATGTTGGCGAAGGGCTTCGACAGGTTCTCGAGCAGCGCAATGGTATTTAGCATGCCCGGCGAATGCAAGGCGGTGATTCCCAGGGCCTTGTCGCCGTTCTTCAAACCGCGCAGGATCGCGCCAAAGGCCGAAACGTCCTGAATCATGACTTCGAATATCGCGCGCGTCGCCGTCTCGCCGGTGAGCAACAGGCTGGCGTTCTTGACCATGCGCAGATTGAGCAGCGACAGCTGGTCCATCTGCTTGGCCGTTTCCGGCGTCACTTCATCGTAGTAAGGCCGCACGCGATTCATCACATTGATCGTCAGGGTCAGATCGGCGTCATTGGCGGCGGCCTGCGACACGTTGCGGGCGATCGAGGTCAGGACCTCCTTGTTGGCCAGGATGTGCTGCAGATTCGGCCGTGCCGCGTTGGGCTGGAAGTTGTCTTTCCAGACCTTCTGGATGTTATCCACCCGTTCGGCTTTGTCCTCGCTCTGATTGAGCCAGATGCCGCCTTCGTTGACGATGGCGTCGAGGTTGCCCTGGTAGCGCTCGATCGTCGCTTCAAGCGTCTTGAAGGCCTCGGGATTGCCCTGCATGCCCGCCGCCGTGGAACTGGCGATGCGCTGCGACAACACCTGCATTTCGGTCGCCGTCGAACGCATCACCGTATTATGGCTGGCAAACAGCGAAACACCGGAGAGCAAGGCCACGAACAGCACGCCGGAAATGATCAGCGCCGCCAGCAATATCGCCATCTGCTGCTGGTAAGGCCGTTGGCCGATGACCGGCAGCGGCGGCAGCAATTTTTCTTCGCCGGATTCCGGCTTGAGCTTGTCGATGAGCCAGGTCGTGTTGAGCGCGTCAAATTTCTTGTCTTTGCCCACCTTGGAAAACAATCCCTTCATCGCATCCAGCACGGCCATCTGAATCTCCTTGTAGCGTCCTGCGCCAACGGTCATAGGTTATGCAACGAATCCGCTTGTCATATAAGCTGCACGCCAGCCGAGGTTCCGCCGGAACTTGTTCGGCCAGGCAAACGGTATCAACGTCGCATCGAGCTGCCTTGCGCCGTCAAGTCCATGCTTCGCAAGTCACAAGAAACATGCGGCGGCGCGCCAAAATATCTTTGTTCGCCAGTATCTTCGACCTGTGCACCCCTGTCAAATGGCATTACGCGTCCGGCGCTCGTCGTGCACGGCGCCGCTTGATTTGCCGCCGGCATGAGGACGGCGGGGAACTGCTTTACAATGAGCCGTTCAAGCTGCCTGAATTCACCTGACGCGCCGGACACATGCCCGCTTCCGAGCCACTGCCAAGCCTGCTTTGCCATCCGCACAATCCGGCGGCCATGGTGCGCGCCGTGCAGGCCACGGCGCAGCGCACGCCTGACGGCGGCCTCAAGTTCTTTTACCAGATCAGCGGCGACATGGTGCGCCTGCGCATTCCGACGCCACGGCCGCAAGGGCGCAGCGACGGGCTCTGGGAACACACCTGCTGCGAAGCCTTTGTCGCGCTCGAGGGCGAACCGGCTTACCGCGAGTTCAATTTCTCGCCGTCCGGGCAGTGGGCCGCCTACACATTTTCCGGCTACCGGCGCTTGCGCGAAAGCAGCGCGGTGAGCGCGGCCCCGCAGATCAGCGCCATCCTGAGCGAGGGCCGCCTGCAACTCTCCGCCACGCTGGCCGCCGGGCTGTTGCCGCGCGGCGCCGCCACGGCAACGCTGCAGATCGGGCTCGCAACGGTCATCGAAAGCAGCGATACGGTCGCCGGCGAGCGCAGCTACTGGGCGCTGCGCCACTGCGCGGGACCCGCCGATTTTCATCGCCGCGAAACGTTCGTGCTCGAATTGCCACCTGGCGAATCCCTGGAGACATCATGCCCGCCGTGAAATTCGGACTCGACCGCCTGCTCGAAGAGCCGGCGCTGCGCCGGCCGCTCCTCGGTCGACGCGTCGCGCTGCTGGCGCATCCGGCGTCGGTCGCCGCCGATCTGACGCACGCCCTCGACGCCCTGGCCGCCTTGCCCGAAATCAAGCTCAGCGCCGCTTTCGGCCCGCAGCACGGCCTGCGCGGCGACAAGCAGGACAACATGGTCGAGTCGCCCGATTTCCTCGACCCGCGCCACGGCATTCCGGTGTTCAGCCTCTACGGCGCGGTGCGTCGCCCGACGCCGGCGATGATGGACAGCTTCGACGTGCTGCTCGTCGATCTGCAGGACCTCGGCTGCCGCATCTACACATTCATCACCACCTTGCGCTATATGCTCGAGGCCGCCGCCGAACACGGCAAGGCGGTGTGCATCCTCGACCGCCCGAATCCCGCCGGCCGCCCGGTCGAAGGACTGCTGCTGCGCCCCGGCTGGGAGAGCTTCGTCGGCGCCGGCGCGCTGCCGATGCGCCACGGCCTGACGATCGGCGAACTGGCGCGCTGGTTCATCGCCAGCCTGCAGCTCGACGTCGACTGCACGGTCGTCACGATGCACGGCTGGTCGCCCGCGGCGGCGCCCGGCTACGGCTGGCCGGGCGGCCAGCGCAGCTGGGTGAACCCGAGCCCGAATGCGCCGGGCGTCAGCATGGCGCGCTGCTACGCCGGCACGGTGATGCTCGAGGGCACGACGCTCTCCGAAGGGCGCGGCACGACCCGCCCGCTCGAACTGTTCGGCGCCCCGGACCTCGATGCCAGGGCGCTGATCGCCGAAATGCAGCGTCTCGCCCCGCACTGGCTGGCCAGCTGCCGGCTGCGCGAACTGTGCTTCGAGCCGACCTTTCACAAGCACGCCGGCATGCTTTGCCACGGCGTGCAGATTCATGTCGACGACACGGCTTACCAGCACCACAGCTTCCGCCCGTGGCGGCTGCAGAGCCTGGCCTTCAAGGCGCTGCGGCGGCTTTGGCCGGAATACCCGCTGTGGCGCGATTTTGCCTACGAGTACGAAAGCGAGCGCCTGGCGATCGACCTGATCAACGGCGGCCCGCTGCTGCGCGAATGGGTCGACGATCCTGCCGCCGGCCCCGCCGACCTCGATGCCCTGGCGCGCGCCGACGAAGCCGCCTGGGAAAACACGCGCAGGAATTTCCTGCTCTATTGACGCGCCAGGCCTGGCGATTGTCTATAGTGAATGCAGGCAGATGCGGTGTGGGTACAAGCATGACAGACCGGCCTCCTTCCTCCGACTACTCGGCGGATATTCCGTCGTCATGGGGACTGTCGCTTGTTTTCCTGAGGTACGCGGTCTACCTGGTTCTGTTCGCCGCACTGAGTTTTCTCATCGTTCTGCACTTCGCTTCGCCCGAGCAGGCCGCGCGCGCCATCAGCCCCTTCCTGCTGGTGCTCGTTTCCGGCATCACGCTGCTGCTCATGTCGCGCGGCATGCTGCGCTCGGCGCTGACCACCCTGGTCTGGGCCAGCTGGGCGATCGTCACCGTGGTGCTGATCTTCTACGGCGGCGTGCGCGGCACGCCGGTCGTCATCTATCCGCTGCTGGTCATGCTTTCCGGCTGGCTGCTCGGAACACGCAGCGCGGTCATCCTGGCCGCACTGAGCGTGACGACGACGCTGGCGCTGGTCCTGGCCGAACAACGCGGCGTGCTGCCCGCCTATCCGGCGACGCCGCCCGTCCTGTACGGCCTGATTCAAGCGTGGTGCGTCTTGTTCACGACCTTCGTCATCGTTTTTCTGGTGCGCTCCTATACCCGGCGCCTCGGCGAAGTGCAAAAGCTGAGCCTCGACCTGGCGCTGCGCAGCGCCGAAGCCCAGCATATCGCGTCCGACCTGAACGTGGCGCAGTCGGTGGCGCATATCGGCAGCTGGGTCTATGTCTTTGCCACGGACGAGATTGTCATGTCGCCCGAAACCTGCCGCATCTTCGGCGTTCCCGAGGGCACGCCGGGAACGCGCCGCAGCTATCTGAAACGCGTCCATCCCGACGACCGGCCGGGGCTCAGTCGCGCTTGGGAAAGCGCCATCGCCGGCCAGCCGCTGCTCAATGAACATCGCATCCGCATCGGCCAGAAGAGCCGCTGGATCTGCCAGAGAGCGCGCGTCGAGTTCGATGCCAACGGCAAGCCGTGGCGCTGCGTCGGAACCACGCAGGACATCAGCGAAATGAAGCGCGCCGAAGAGGAGATGCGCATCGCGGCCACCGCCTTCGAAGCCCAGGAAGGCATGGTGATCACCGATGCCCGGCGAAGGATCCTACGCGTCAATCAGGCCTTCACCCGCATCACCGGCTACGCGCTTGCCGACGTTGCCGGACAATCGCCGCGCGTCCTGAAGTCCGGGCGCCATGACGCGGCGTTTTACGATGCGATGTGGGCGAGCATCAAGACGACCGGATCGTGGCAGGGCGAAATCTGGAATCGCCGCAAGAGCGGCGAGGTGTATCCGGAATGGTTGACGATCAGCGCGGTGACCAATGCTTCCGGCACGGTCACGCACTATGTCGGCACACTGACCGACATCACCCTGCGCAAAGCCGCCGAGGACGAAATCAAGCATCTCGCCTTCTACGACCCGCTGACCCGCCTGCCCAACCGGCGCCTGCTCCTCGACCGTCTGCAACAGGCGCTGGCGGCGAGCAGCCGCAGCGGACGGCAGGGCGCGCTGCTGTTCCTCGACCTCGACCGCTTCAAGGAACTCAACGACAGCGAAGGGCACGACCAGGGCGACCTGCTGCTGCAACTCGTGGCGCAGCGCCTGACGACCTGCGTGCGCGAAGGCGACACGGTATCGCGTTTCGGCGGCGACGAGTTCGTCATCATGCTGGTCGATCTGAGCACGCTGCCCGAAGAAAGCGTGACCCAGGCCGAAGCGGTAGCGCAGAAAATCCTTGCCGCGCTCAGCCTGCCCCATGAGATCGCCGGCCGCCCGTACCGGAGCACCGCCAGCATCGGCGTCACGCTGTTCTCCGACCATCAGGCAACGCCGCTCGAACTGCTCCGGCAGGCCGACCTCGCGATGTACGAAGCGAAGTCGACAGGACGCAACAGGGTCTGCTTCTTTTCCGCCGAGATGAAACTGCCGCCGGCGGCGCGCGAACGAAGACAGTCCTGAGCCAACGGCGGCGGCCGGAGCGTGCCGGCGTCGCAGCAGAACGCGGAGGCGTTTTGCCTGTTCTTCCGGATCAGGCGCCGACCAGACCGGCCAACCCCAACAGCAGAAGCAGCAAGAGCCACAACAGCAGGGCGCGCCAGACCAGGCCGACCGCGCTTTGCATGAAATCGACATCGGCTTCATCACCGGTGCCGATCTCGGCGCGATCGGCGATGACGCCGGCCTCGACGACCGGCATGCCGAGGCGCACGCCGAGCGCCCCGGCGCCGCTCGCCAGGACGATGCCGATGCCGCTGCCCAACACGCTATCCGGCCAGCGATCGGCCTGCGTGCGCCAGCAATAAACCGCATCCTCGAAATTGCCGACGATGGCGAAGCCGGCGGCAGTCACGCGCAAGGGCAGCCAGTCGATGGCGGCGAAAGCCTGGCGCGAGAATTGGCCGAAGTGGCCGGCGTCGGCGTCGCTGCGCCGGCCCCAGACCTCGGCCAGGAAAGCCGCGGCGCGATACAGAACGGCGCCGCACGGCCCCGGCAGCAGGACGAAGCAAACGAGCACGCCGAAGACGTGGCGGTGCGACGCGGCCAGCGCTTCCTCGATGGCCAGCCGGGCGATTTCCGACGACGAGAGATCGTCGGCCGGGCGCCGCCGCCATTGCGCCAGCAGTTTGCGCGCCTGCGCAAGATCCCCCGTGCGCAGCGCCAGCTGGATGTAGGAATACTCATGGCTGAACTGCCGGAAACCCATGGTCAAATAGAGAATCAGCACGTTCCACAGCGCCGCCAGCAAGATGCTGTAGGCATGGAGCGCGGCATACACGCCGCCGGCCAGCAGTACCAGCCCGCCGACCGCGACGAGCCAGGCCAGAACGCCCTGACTGCGTTCGCCGCCGTTGAAGATTTGCTCGAGCAAGCGGGCCAGGCGGGCCAGCGGCTCGTATACAACGCGGCGGTACGGCAATGGCCGCAATTGCTCGATCAGCAGGGCGACAACCAGAGAAAAGAGGCTCATGCGCAAGGCCCGCCCGACAAGGCAGCGCACGGCCTGAATGCGCCGGATTTCCCCGGCTGGCCGGGTGCGAAGCGGCGCGCCAGCCCGCTGCGCCAAGAATAGCCGGCGGCGCCAAGACAAGTATTCATCCCGCTGGGATTTCCTATGCTCATATTTCTTGTGGGCGGACCAGTCCGATGGCCGCGCGGCGAACTATCGACAGCCGCGTGCTGTCTGAAAATCGAAGATACCATACTCATCGGCGTTGCAGAAGCCTGCGGCCCGACGCACTGATCAGCTGACTGGGAGTGGAATCGCCGCGAATGGATCTGACGCCCGTCTTCTCAAAGACCATGAAAGGCTACGAGGAAATCTCGACACGGGAGAATCGCCTGCCGTTTCGCGTGCGGACGATGCTGATCATGGTCGATGGCCGGCACACCGGCAGCGAACTCGTGGCGCAAAGCATATTCGGCACCGAAGCCGAGCAGCACCTGGCGCTCCTGCTCGAAGGCGAGTTCATCGCGGCGCCGGCCATGCAAGCCTTGCTGAGCGGCAATCCGCAGGAGGACATCACCTTCGCCAAGCGCTATATCCTGCGCACGCTGCGCGAACTTCTCGGGCCCGAGGCCCACCCCTTCGCCTTGACGATCGAGAAGGCCAGGAACGCCCAGGAACTCCTGCGCCATCTGGAGAACTTGCGCGAACCGCTGATCGCCGGCGCCGGCAAAAAGATCGCCGATCAATTCTGGGAAAAAATGTCCCTGGTGCTCGTCTGGTAGGCCATCTCAAGCGGCCAGCGCCCGCGCCAGCGTCGCGATCATTCCGGCTGTCGCTCCCCAGATGAAATACTCGCCATAGGGCATGGCGATATGATGGCGTAATTTTCCGCGATAGTGCGACGAATGCGGCTGGTGGTTGGCAAAATCCATCAAGAAGGCCAGCGGCACTTCAAAAACGCCGGCGACCTCGGCCGGGTCGGGCCGCAACTCGAACGGCGGGCGCACTAGCCCGACCACCGGCGTGATGCGAAAGCCCGTCCCGGTCCGGTATTCGGGCAAGTAGCCGATAATTTCGATGTGTGAAGCGGCGAGGCCGATTTCCTCCTGCGCTTCGCGCAAGGCCGTATGCGCCGGCGAAACATCGTCGGCCTCGACGCGTCCGCCGGGGAAACTGATCTGCCCGGGATGATCGCGCAAATGCTCGGTGCGCCGGGTAAACAGCACGGCCGGGCCGCTCTCGCGCAAGACGATGGGAAAGAGCACCGAAGCCGGCGTCAGGTCCCCATCGGCGACGCCGTCGTCGGTCGCAAAATGCGTGCGCGACGGCAGCGGCGAGAGCACCGCGCGCAAACGCTCGACATCGATGACATTGGCATTTTTCGCAGCGGGCTGGGCCGGCGCCAACGCATTTGGGCTACTTTCCGTCGCTGGTTTCCTCATTCTCGATTTCGGCGCGCACGGCGTTGAGCGCATCCTGCAGCGTTTCTTCGGACAGAGCGTTGATCGATGTCGCCACGAGGTCGGCCGAGACCACCGCGCCGACCGGCAAATGCTTGCTGTCGAGACAGGCGACCAGCGCGGCGGTGGCGCCCACCACGCGCAGCAGGGTCTGTCGCTCGTTCATGAACAATTCGAGCTCGCGGCGCAACATGAGGATTTCCTGGTCGCGATGGGGCATGCAATTCTCCTAGTAGCGTTTCTTCAGCGTCATGGTGTCACCACTTCGCTGCATTTCCATACGGTTTAAAAAGCTCATGCCCAGCAATGCAATGGGCAAGTCCTGTTGATGCACGGTGGCATCGACATTGTTGAGAACGATGTCACCGACCCTGACCGTATCGAGTTTGACATGCGATACCACGATGACGCCATTGGCCGTCTGCGTCCGCCCGAGTTCCCCCTTGCTCGGGTCGATGCCGATCCGGCGCGCGTCGCCGGCGCCCAGCGAAATCATCGAGGCGCCGGTATCGACGAGAAAACGCACGCTGGCCCCGTTGATGCTTCCGGTCGTCACAAAATGGCCGGCGCTGTCGGCGGTCAGCACCGCCGTCGCCGGACCGCTGCCCGAAGACTGCGAAGCGACGTTCTGTCCGACGCGCAGGACGCGCTTCTTGCCGTCGACTTCGAGCGTCGCCGTATCGTCTTCGATGGCCAGAACCTTTACCCCCTCGTCCGTCTTCGTTCCCAGCGCGACGATGCGCGGCGCGCCGCCGTTGATCGTCAGCAGCGCGCGGCCTGAAAACAAGCCGGCCAGGCCGACGTCAGTGGCCTGCGCCAGCGGCGCGAGCAGGCATAGGCACAGCGGCGCCGCGCGCGTAAAATCGAACGCGCCGTGCCACGCCGGACACCTTAGCCCACCGACCATGAAACCTGTCGCCATCATTCGCCACACCAAATCCGAAGGACCTGGCTATTTTGCCACATTCCTCGATTTGCGCTCGATTCCCTGGCAACTGATCGCCATCGACCGCGGCGATGCCGTCCCCGACAGCGCCGAAGCTTTCTCCGGCCTCTGCCTGATGGGCGGACCGATGAGCGTCAACGACCCGCTGCCGTGGATCGCAGGTGTCTGCGCGCTGATCGGCGACGCCGTCGCCAAGGGCGTCCCGGTGCTCGGCCATTGCCTCGGCGGCCAGCTGATCAGCCGCGCGCTCGGCGGCCGCGTCGGCCCGAATGCCGTCAAGGAAATCGGCTGGGGAATGATACGCGCGGCAGCCGGCGCAAGCGGCGACGCCGCCCCGGAACTTGTTCGCCTGTGGTTGGGCGATTGGCTCGATGCCACGGGCGGCCTGGCCGATGCATTCCACTGGCATGGAGAAACCTTCAGCCTGCCGCCCGGCGCGCAACGGCTGTTCGGCAACGACTACTGCGCCAACCAGGCCTTCGTGCTCGGCCCGCACCTGGCGCTGCAGTGCCATGTTGAAATGACGCCGGAATTGATCGAGGCGTGGTGCGCCGGCTGGCCAGCGGAAGTGCAGGATCTCGCCGTGCTGCCCGCTTGCGTGCAGACGCCGGAACAGATGCTGGCGGAAACCGCCGGCCGGCTGCCGGCGATGCGGCGCCTGGCCGACCGCTTGTATTCAGTGTGGAGCGGCGGGCTGAAAACCTAGCCGGGCGAGAACGTCAATCCCTGTGCTCGACGACGACGCACTGATAGACGCCGCCGAAGAAAGTCCGCTTGCGCCAGGTGAATTTTTCCGCCTGGCTCGCATAATGCCGTATCTCGTTCTTCCATAGGGCATCGGCAAACGGTTCGAGGTAGCGATTGACGAGTTTGAGGACGTAGCGGATCGGCTGCCATTTCGCCGGGTTGTGGTAATCGACGAAGACCACCTTGCTGCCCTTGGGCAGTTTTTCCAGCATGTTATCGACGATCTCGTATTTCTTTTCGTCGGGCACTTCGTGCAGCAGAAAGAAGCTGCAGATCAGGTCGTAATCGATCGACGCTTCGCCGACGAAATCGGCGGCATCGCTGCGAATGACCTTGGTCCATTCCATCCCGGCGAGCTTGCGGTGGCCGTGCTCGATCTGGATGGGCGTCACATCGGTCAGGTGGAAAATGCCCTGGGCCCCGACTTTCTTCGCCACCCGCGTCACCAGATCGCCATACACGTGCGCCAGTTGCCAGACGCGCATGCCTTCATTGATCTCATCCAGATAGGCGTTCATCAGGCGCTGGTCGTTGAGAAACAGCAGCACGCGCACGACCCAGATGCGATCGAGGGCGCGCACCCACTTCGGATTGACGTAAGCCCAGTCATAGACTTCGGTCATGTACGCCGGCACGCCGTCGTAATAGGGATCGATAGCAACTGAGGAGTAATTTTCAGTCATGAATAGAATTCCTGTCCTGGTCCTGTCTTTTCATGGCTGGTGCTCAGTCGATCACGCGCTGTGGCCGAAGTCGTCAATGCACCACTCAGCACACGGCGATCGATGCGCCCGGAAAAGGCCGATCGGTCGGGATGCATGAGGGGGAAAAAATAGACAAGGGAAAGATGTTTCAACCGCAAAAGCGGCAATTATCCTCGTCCTCGCCGAGCGGGTCAAACTTCTTGCGTTCGAGCCCATTGCCCGGACGCCAGCCGACGCGGAGAATCCGGGCCTACACCGGCAGCGGGGCGAACAGCGCGGCGATGTCGTCTTCGCCGAATTTGAGCGCGATGCTGCGGTCTTCGGAGAGGATGCCGGCCGCGAGTTCGGCCTTGCGTTCCTGCAGCGCCAGGATCTTCTCCTCGATGCTGCCGGCGATGATCAGCTTGTAGACGAACACCGGCTTGTCCTGGCCGAGCCGGTGGGCGCGATCGGTGGCCTGGTTCTCGACCGCCGGATTCCACCACGGATCGTAGTGGATGACGGTATCGGCGGCGGTCAGGTTGAGACCGACGCCGCCGGCCTTGAGGCTGATCAGGAAGATCGGCACTTCGCCGGCCTGGAAACGGCGCACCGGGGTTTCGCGATCGACCGTGTCGCCGGTCAGAATCAGGTAATCGAGGCCGGCGTGTTTGAGTTCGGTCTCGATCAGCGCGAGCATGCTGGTAAATTGCGAGAACAAGAGGATGCGCCGGCCCTCGTCGACCTGCTCGGGTAGCATGGTCATCAAGAGATCGAGCTTGGCGCGCTCCTTGACGCGCTGCGCCGAAATCGCCTTGACCAGGCGCGGATCGCAGCACACCTGGCGCAATTTGAGCAGGGCATCGAGGATGACGATCTGGCTGCGGCCGAAGCCCTTGTTCGCCACTTCCTCGCGCACCATGGCGTCCATCGCCGCGCGTATGGTCTCGTAGAGGTCGCGCTGGCTGCCGGCGAGTTCGACCTTGCGCACGATGATCGTCTTGGGCGGCAACTCGCGCGCCACTTCCTCTTTCTTGCGGCGCAGGATGAAGGGGTGAATGCGCCGGGCGAGCAGATTCCGGCGCGCGGCATCGCCCTGCTTCTCGATCGGCGTGCGCCAGTATTTGGCAAAGGTATTGCTGTCGCCGAGAAAACCCGGCAGCAGGAAGTCGAACTGGCTCCACAGTTCACCGAGGTGGTTTTCCAGCGGCGTTCCGGTCAGGCACAGGCGGTGCCGCGCGTCGATCTTGCGCACGACTTCGGCGCCCTTGCTGCGCGCGTTCTTCACCGTCTGCGCTTCGTCGAGAATCAGCAGGTGATAGCGGTGTTGCGTCAGGGCGTGCGCGTCGCGCCAAAGCAGCGGATAGGTGGTCAGCACGACGTCATGCTGGGGAATTTCCGCAAAGCGGCTCTTGCGCTCGGCGCCGTGCAGCGAAAGAATCGACAGGCTGGGCGCGAAGCGCGCCGCCTCGA
>CAIXAY010000329.1 GCA_903917505.1 uncultured beta proteobacterium
ATGGCCAGGACGAGCAGCGCCCCGCCGCCGGCCAGCAGCCAGGGCAGCACGCCATGCTCGCCGACGAAAGGCAGCAGGACTTCCTCCTTGGCTGCCATTTCGCCGGCGATCCAGCCGAGCAGCATGGCGCCGAGCGTGATGATGATCGGGAAACTCTGCATCAGCTTGAGCACGATGCGGCTGCCGAAAATGACGATGGGAATCGACAGGGCCAGCCCGAAAACGACCAGCGGCGTCTTCGCCGCGGCATCCGCCGCATCGGCCGCCGCCGCGACCGCGAGGACGTTGTCCAGGCTCATCACCAGATCGGCGATGAGGATGGTCTTGATCGCCGAGAGCAGATTGCCGGCTTCATTGACATGCCCTTCCTCGTCTTCATCGCCGAGCAACTGGATGCCGATCCAGACCAGCAGGACGGCGCCGACGGCCTTCAGCCACGGCAGCTGCAGCAGCTGGACCGCGAAAATCGTCAGGAACACGCGCAGCACGATCGCCGCCACCGATCCCCAGATGATCGCCTGCTTCTGCTGATGTTCCGGCAGCGAGCGCGATGCCAGCGCAATGACAACGGCATTGTCGCCCGAGAGCAGAATGTTGACCCAGATGATTTTGAGCAGCCCGATCCAGAACGTACCCGTTGCGACGAGTTCCATGGTCATCCCTCTGATTGTGTAAGGTTTCAGGACGCCGCATGCGACCGTGGGAATATCAATAATGCAGGATCGTGCCACCGCTGGCAACACCCGCGCGACCGGACTTGCGCACGGCATGCCGTGCGCCGTCGAGCGGCCGCTGTGAAAGTACAATGCAGGGATTGCAACTGGCGCCCGGACCAGCCGCCGCCGTTGACCGAAGTGAAAGCGAGAACCCATGGAATGCCGATCAACCGCCACGCTGTGCCTGCTCCTTGGCCTCCTCTGCTGCGCTCAAACCGGGCGGGCCATGCCCAAGGCCGCTGAAAACGAGGAGGCGCAGGTCAGCCGCGGCGCCGATGTCGCGCGACCGAAAGCGTCAGCCAAGCCGGCCAAGGCGCAGGCCGGCCACAGGGCCGGCGCCAAGACAAAGCGGGCCGGAGCGGCCAATCCGCCGCGCGGCGCGAAAGCGCAGCACGGCAGCAGCCGCGTCATGCCATCGACTCTGTGCTAGAGTTATTTGCCATTGCCGCGCTGGATGCGACGTCGCAGCTCAAATGCATAAGCGTCGCCTTTCCCCTTCCCGCATATCCGCCCCTAATTAACCCCGTTGGAGTTCGCCATGCCCCGTTTCCTATCGACCGTCTGCGCCGGTTTTCTCATGCTCACTGCGGCGCAGTCCTGGGCGCAAATGCCGCGCATGGAATTGAGCGCCGGCTTCTATCGCATCGAAGCCGAAGTTGCCGCCAACCAGGCCGACCGCATGCAGGGCTTGATGCAGCGGCGCAGCATGGCGGCCAACCAGGGCATGCTGTTCGTCTTCCCGCAAGCCGAGCGCCATTGCATGTGGATGCGCAATACGCTATTGCCGCTGTCGGTCGCCTTCCTCGATGAGCAGGGCCGCATCCTGAACGTCGAGGACATGAAGCCGCAGACCGACACCAGTCACTGCGCGGCCGCGCCGGCGCGCTTTGCGCTGGAGATGAACGTCGGCTGGTTCGCCGGCAAGGGCCTGAAGACCGGGCAGCGCATCAACGGTGTCGAGAAGTCGCCGCGGCCGCAGTAGGCCGAACCTTCCCAATTCGTTCGACGCCGGCCTGTCAGTGTGGTACTATGCGCGCTGTCGATCGCCGCATGCATTGCTTTTGCGATTGACAACGCGCTTCGCGAACCTGGCCGTACTTCTAAAGCCCTCCTGCCTCCTGGTGTCGTTCCCTTGAACACCGCCCTGGCACAAAGCTTTTGTGCCGAAAAGTATCGAATTCTCTCGCTCTGGCAGAGTCTCTCTTAACTATTTCGTTGGTTGGCGTTGCATTTTTTTGCGCCCGTGCGCCGATTGCTTTCGGCTGCGCGACGCTGTTCCATTCGAAAGAGATTGATGACTTTTGCAGAAATGGGGCTCCATGAAGCCCTGCTCAAAGCCCTGACCGATTCAGGCTATACCGAACCCACCCCGGTTCAGGCGCAAGCCATTCCCGCGGCCATCGCCGGCCGCGACTTGCTGGTTTCATCGCAGACGGGCTCCGGAAAGACCGCCGCCTTCATGCTGCCGGCATTGCATCGCCTGGCCACCCAGGCACGCCCGGCGCTGTTGCCAACACTCGTGCCGGCGCCGCGCCACGATAAAGCCTGCCCGGCGCGCGGCCGCCAGCGCTTCCAGCCGGCGCAACCGAAGATGCTGGTGCTCGCCCCGACCCGCGAACTCGCGCTGC
>CAIXAY010000330.1 GCA_903917505.1 uncultured beta proteobacterium
GCGCTTGAGCATCAGCGCCGCGTCGTTGACCGCGGTGGCTCCGCCCGAGCATTCCAGCACGTAGTGCGCGCCGCCATTGGTGTATTCCATGACCTTGGCAACGGCGTCCTCGTTGTTGACGTTGACGGTGTGGTCGGCGCCGAGGCGGCGACCGATTTCCAGGCGATTGTCGCGCGTACCGGTAAGGATCACTTCGCTGGCGCCTAGCGCCTTGGCCACGGCCACGCCCATCAGGCCGATCGGACCGGGGCCGATGACGACGACCGACTGGCCAGCGATCAGGCCGCCCATCGAATCAAGGCCGTACATCGCCGTGCCGGCGGTGACGATCAAGGTCGCCTCTTCGTCGCTCATGTCGGGCGGAACGTGGGCCAGGGTGTTGATGTTGTTGACAATATATTCGGCGAAGGCGCCGTCGGTGGTAAAGCCGTTGGCGCGATGCCCCTTGTTGACCTCACCATAGTTCTTGCCGTAGTTCAGGCACGACGTATACATGCCCTCGCGGCAGCGCTCGCAACGGCCGCAACCGTTGTGCACCTCGACCGTCACGCGGTCGCCGACCGCATACTCGTCGACGGCGGCGCCGAGTTTGACGACGGTGCCCATGTACTCGTGCCCCGGCGTGAAGTTCTTGTTGAACGGCAGCCCGCCCTCGATCATCGCCGGCAAGCCCTTGTAGATGATTTCGAGATCGGTGCCACAGACGGCGATGGCGTCGATGCGTATCAGCACTTCGGCCGCGCCCGGTTGCGGCACCGCCTTCTGAACCAGGGCCAGTTGGCCCGGGTCACCCAGGACCCAGGCTTTCATGGTGGCGGGGATTTCGTAGCTCTTCTTGGTGAAAGGCGCTTCTCTGGCTGCGTTCATGACGCTCTCCTGTGTCTGGTTGAATGATTGACCGCGCGCTGAGCACGGGTGCGGTATCGATTCATTAAATAGTCATCGGCGCCGAGGCGCAAGCCCGTGACGCCATATGCATGGATACGTTAAAGAGTTTCGTTGAATCCTCCAATCGGCGGAAACACCGCGTGATCCCCGGGGCAGCCTGGCGCTGCCGCTGACGGCTTGACAAGCGCCGGATCAGGCGGATACTTCGCGCGATGATCGCTGCAAATCCCGGGACCCCATGACCTCAATCGCCGCGTGCCAGGAAGAAATAAAGACCTACCGCATGGTCGAGCGCTCGGACCGGCTCGACTTCGAAATCCGCAGCAACAAGGTTCGCCCGCCGGTAACCACGCCGCACCGCCATGAGTTCTTCCAGATCGAAGCCAATGTCGCCGGCGAGGCTTACCACGTCATCAACGGCCGGCGCTGCCTCTACCCCGACCGCTCGCTGATCTTCGTTCTGCCTTATCGCGTGCACTGCGCGATGCATGGCCCGGCGAATCCCGAATACCACGTCATCAATTTTGCCGCGAACTTCCTGCGCCAGGACTTCAAGCTCTCGCCGCTCGAAATGGAGGGCGCGTCGACGGCCCGATATCCGGAACTGATCCCCTTCCTCTACGAGGGCTACGTCGACTTCACATTTACCGAGCGGGAGTTTTCACATATCAACGACATCATCGCGCGGCTCACGCACTTGCATCAACACCGGACCCTGGGGACCATGGAGAGAGTGCGTGGCGGTCTGCTCGAACTGATCGGCTTCGCCGTTGAATGCCACGCCCCGACCCTGGAAGCGCTGGCCGAGAACCAGACTTTCAAGCAGGGCCGCTCGGACGCCCTGCAACGAGTGCTGACTTTCATCGACGCCAATCTGAGTCGGGATATCTCCCTGGACGAAGTCGCCGAAGGCGCTTTCCTGTCACGCAATTACCTGTCGCAATTGCTCAAGAAACAGACGGGAATGGCATTTATCGAATGGCTGACCGCGCGCCGGATGGAACAGGCGCAGCACCTCCTCGCGCATACGGTCGAGCGCATCTCGGGAATCGCGAACTCGATCGGCTTTGCCGACGAGGCCTATTTCACGCGCCGCTTCAGGCAGCGCTTCCGGCAGTCGCCGAGCGAATACCGCAAGTCGATGCGCCAGGGCTAAGTCTGAGGTTGCCGGCATACCGGCGAAAGCCGGTATGCCGGCGCTGCGGTGAATTTCCCTCCCGGACCCCGGCCTTCGCCGGGGTGACGACTGCAAATATCAATCGCGGGTCAGCGTCCCATCCCAGGTCGACACGGCTTTGCGCGAGTCCTCTTCCGTAAACCACACCGAAGTGACGGCCTTGGTCTCGGTGAAGAAGGCGACGCCGTCCTTGCCCATGGCATGCAGGTCGCCGAAAAAGGAATCCTTGTGCCCGGTGAACGGGAAGATCGAGAAAGGCACCGGGATGCCGACGTTGATCCCGACCATGCCGCCGTGCGTGCGCTTGGCAAATTCGCGGGCGTAGCGGCCCGAGGTCGTGTAGATGCACGAGCCGTTGGCGAAGCGGTTGGCGTTCATGATCGCCAGGCCTTCTTCGAAGTCCTTGACGCGTTTGATGCAAGTCACCGGCCCGAAGATTTCGTCGTTGCCCACCGAGTGTTCGGGCTTGACGTTGTCGAAGATCGTCGGGCCAACAAAATAGCCGTTTTCAAAGCCGGCAACCGAGGCATTGCGGCCATCGAGCACCAGTTCCGCACCTTCGGCAACACCCTGGTTGATCGCGGCGACCACCGAGGCCTTCTGCCCGGCGGAAGCCAGCGGGCCGAGCTGCGATTCGGGCCGGTAGGCGGCGCCGAGGCGCAGTTCCAGAGCCTTCTTCTTGAGCAGGGCGACGAACTCGTCGGCGATCGATTCCTGCACGCAGATCACCGGCAAGGCCATGCAGCGCTGTCCGGCACAACCGTAGGTCGAGTTGATGATGCCGGCGACGCTCCTTTCGAGTACCGCGTCTTCCATCACCAGCGCATGGTTCTTGGCTTCGCACAGGGCTTGGACGCGTTTGCCGGCGGCAGCGGCGGTCTGGTAGATGTGCAGGCCGACCGAGGTCGAGCCGACGAAGGTCACGCCCTTGACCAGCCGGTTGGAGAGTAGGCTGTCGGCCTCGACGCGGCTGCAGGTCACGAGGTTGACCACGCCCTTGGGCAGGCCGGCTTCGATCAGCAGTTCGAGCATGCGCATCGCGGTCTGCGGGACCATCGAGGCGGCTTTCAACACGAAGGTGTTGCCGGTGGTGATGCAGAACGGCAGCATCCAGCCCATCGGGATCATCGCCGGGAAGTTGTACGGAGCGATACCGACGAAGACGCCGAGCGGTTCGCGGAAGGACACGGTGTCGTAACCGGGCGCGACGTTCATGCAGGTGTCGCCCTGCATCAGGTAGGGAGTGGCGCACGCGCACTCGACCACTTCGATGGCTTTCAGGACGTCGCCCTTGGCTTCGGCGAGGACCTTGCCCATCTCGGTGGCGAGCAGCGTCGTGAGTTCGTCGAGGTTCTTGTCGAGCAGGGCCTTGAAGCGGAACATCAACTGGACGCGCTGCGGAATCGGCGTGTCAGCCCAGGCCGGGAAAGCCGCGGCGGCGGCCGCAACGGCGGCATCGACTTCGCCTTGCGTGCAGCACGGCGCTTCGGCGATCTGCACGCCGAGGCTCGGATTCATCACCGGCATGTACTTCGTCGTGGCCGAGGCAATCCACTCGTTGTTGATGCAGAACTTCAACCGCTTGATCGCGGGAATTTCCGGATTCTTCTTGCTGAAAGGCGCTTCAGTTACTGCACTCATGGCTGTTTCCTTTGGTCTGGTTGATTCTTGACGCGACTCGCAATACGCTTTATGCCCAGCGCCGCCGCAATGCGGCCAGCACGGCCGGCTCGGTCGCGTTGCCGTCCGACAGCAGTTCCTTGATTCCCGGATAGTTGATCGCCGGCAGCAGAATTTCGGCCGGCATGGCATCGACGATTTCGTCCATGCCGCGATGCGCCAGGCCCGAAACCGTTTCCAGCAGTTCACGCGATTTCCCCTGCGATTCCTTGCGGTGCTCCGGATAGCCCGAACCCCAGCTCTGCGCAAACAACTGGTCGAAAATGAAACCGAGATTCTTGTCCGCGGCCCAGCCATAGCCGAGGTTCAGCGCCAGACTGACGCAGTTGCCGGCGTTGATCTGGGGAAAGAGAAAAGCGTCGAGCGGCGTCTGAATCAGCCCGCAAACGACATGCGGAAACTGCATCGAAGAATTGAGGAAGCCGACGCCGGTGCCGCAGCCGCCGACGACCAGGTCGACCCGGCCGCTGGCCAGAAAGAGCCCGGCCAGGAGTCCGGTGTGGACGTAGGTCAGTTCCGGCGCCTGGCCGCCCTTCTTCATACCGCAGTTGATGATATCGTGGCCGCGGCCTGCGATGGCGCGGACGATGTCCGCGTTACGATCGGCGGCGCTCGTTTCGTTGATGATCGCAATTCTCATTTTTTCACCCCTCTTGATAAACTGTTTTAGCGAAAATCCGGCAGCGACAGGAGTTCCTGCGCTTGTCTGGCGAGGCCGTCGGCGTCCATGCCGAAACCGGCGAATATCGCATTGTCATCGCCCGATTCCATGAACACGTCCGGGAAGCCGGCGCGGCGCACCAGGCAGGGCGAGCGCTCGGCGACGACTTCGCAGACGGCGCCGCCGAGACCGCCGATGACCGAATGGTTTTCCACCGTCAGGATCCGCCCGCACTCGCGCGCCGCCTTGACCACCGCGTCGGAATCGAAGGGCTTGATCGTGCCGAAATGCAGCACGCGCGCGCGAATTCCGAGCCTGGCCAATTTCTCGGCCGCTTGCAGCGCGGTCGGCGTCATCATGCCCTCGCTGCAAATCGCCAGATCGTCGCCGTCGGTCAGTTGGGCGGCCTTGCCGGCGACCGGCTTCCAGCCCGCGTCAAAGATCACCGGCACTTCGCAGCGCACCGTGCGCAGATAGACCGGGCCCGGCGTCTGCATCGCCAGATCGGTCATGGCGATGGTTTCCACCGCATCGGCCGGGCAGAAGATCGTCATGTTCGGCATGGCGCGCATGACGGCGATGTCCTGCACCGACGAGTGCGTCCCGCCGCCGCGTCCGGACGGCAAGCCACCGTAGGAGGCGTTGAGTTTGACCGGCAGATCGGCGTAAGCCACCGAAACCCGGATCTGGTCGAGGGCGCGCTTGGCGAGGAATACGGCGAAAGCGGAAACCCACGGCGTGTAGCCGCAACTGGCCATGCCGGCGGCGGCGCAAACGGTATTGGCTTCGGCGATGCCCATTTCATAAAAACGGTCGGGATAGGCTTTTCGGAAGCCGGCGGTCTGCGTCGAGGTGCACACGTCCGGATCGAACACCACCATCTGCGGATACTTGTCGGCAATGGCGATCAGTCCTTGTCCGAAGGCGTTGCGCTGGGCGATCATCTCTCCCTTGTTCATTCCCCGATCTCCTTCATCGACAGCGCAAATTCGCGGTCATTGGGCGCTTTGCCGTGCCATTCGTATTGACCTTCCATGAACGAGACGCCTTTGCCCTTGACCGTTCGGGCGACGACCGCCACCGGCCCGTCAGCGGCCATTTCCCGCGCTTTTTCCAGCGTATCGACGAGGCCCTGCATGGCATGGCCGTCGGTCTCGAGAACGCTCCAGCCGAACGCCCGCCATTTGTCCGCGAGCGGCTCGACGCTGACGGCGTCCGCCGTGGTCGATGCCAGTTGCACCCCGTTGAGGTCGATGATCGCCACCAGGCCAGGCAGTTGCCTGGCGCCGGCATAGAGCGCCGCTTCCCAGACCTGGCCCTCCTGTTGTTCGCCATCGCCCATCAGCACGAAGGTCTTGCAGTTGCCCATCGCCGGCGTTCTTGCCGCGGCCAGTGCGATGCCGATCGCGCACGACAGGCCCTGCCCGAGCGAGCCGGACGACATGTCGACGCCGGGCGTCTTGTGCATGTCCGGGTGTGCCTGCAGGATGCTGCCCAGCGAATCGAAGGTATCGAGTGCCGCCAGCGGAAAATAGCCGCGTAGCGCCAGGGTGGCGTAATAACCGGGCGAGGCGTGGCCTTTGGACAGGATGAAGCGATCGCGGTCGGGGCGCGGCGTGACGAGATCGCGATTGCGCAACACCCGGAAAAACAGCGCGGTCAGGATGTCGGCTTCGGAGAGCGAGCCGCCGGTGTGGCCCATGCCGGCATGGTGCGTGGTTTGCAGGATCAGGCGGCGAACCGCTTTGGCTTGCACGGCAAGCTCCGCCACGCTCAAGGCCGCCGGCGCAACTGAAATGGGGCATGACATTGAAGTTCTCCCTGTTTTGGCTTTGCTGCACCGCCCTTTCGGGCGCATTGCCGGTGCAATGCCTTCGCGCCCTGGCAACGGTTTGAATGGTCAGCCGCGCGATGCCCCGGACACGGTATCGGCTCATTTAATAGCCATCGTGCCGGGCGTGCAAGTCAACGCGGCCATGTGCATGGATACGTGTAAGAGTTTCGTTGAATCATCCAATCGGCGGCGGCTTCGCGCGCGGCCAAGCGTGCCTATAATGGGCCGTTCGAAGTTGCCGAACACTCGGCCGCGCGACCGCCGGCCGGGAACAGCAGGGAGCTGCATCGATGGACAGCGTCAACCTTGACGTCTTGCGTTGCGCCGTTGGCTGGACCGCCGCGGGCATTCCCGGCTGCCTGGTGACGGTGGTCAAAACCTGGGGCAGCTCGCCCCGGCCCGAAGGCGCGCTGCTGGCGATCAGCGGCGACGGCCGGCTGGTCGGCTCGGTCTCCGGCGGCTGCATCGAGGACGACCTGCTCGAGCGCCTGCGCGGCGCGCCCCCGCTGCGCCCCGACGTGGTGAGCTACGGCATCACCGCCGAGCAGACACGGCGTTTCGGTCTGCCCTGCGGCGGCACGCTGCAACTAGTGGTCGAACCGCTGCACCCGGACAACGGCCTGGCCCAGGTGCTGGCCGCCATCGAGCGCGGCGAAATCGTCGCGCGCCGCATGCGTCTCGCCGACGGCAAAGCCGAACTCGTTTCCGAGGTGCCCGAGTGCGCCACGCGCTTCGACGGCACCTTCCTCATTTCGAGCTTCGGCCCGCGCTGGCGCATGCTGCTGATCGGTGCCGGCCAGCTCTCGCGCTACCTCGCCGAGTTCGCTCTGGCGCTCGACTACCGCATCACCATCTGCGACCCGCGCGAGGAATACCGCGGAGCTTGGTCCGTCGCCGGAACGACGCTGAGCGCCGAGATGCCCGACGACGTCGTCATCGCCATGCAGCCGGATACGCGCACCGTGATCCTGGCGCTGACGCACGACCCCAAACTCGATGACATGGCGCTGATCGAAGCCCTCAAGTCAGCCGCGTTCTATGTCGGCGCGATCGGCTCGCAGGCCAACAGCGCCCGCCGCCGCGAGCGCCTCAAGCTCTTCGATCTCGACGACGCCGCGGTCGATCGCCTGCACGGGCCGGTCGGGCTGCCGATCGGCAGCCGGACGCCGCCTGAAATCGCGCTGGCGATCCTTGCCGATATCGCCGCCCGGCGCAACGGCATCGAACTCGTGCGCAAGCCTTCGGAATATCCGGCGCAGGCTTCCCGCAAATGATCGTCGGCGTCCTGCTGGCGGCCGGCCAAGCCAGGCGCTTCGGGGGCGACAAACTGCTCGTCGAACTCGACGACGGCCTGTGCGTCGCCGAAGCGTCCTGCGCCAACTTGCGGCCGGCCGTCGATCGCCTGATCGCCGTCGTTCGCCCGGGCGCAGGCGAACTCGCGCAGCGCCTGGCGCTGGCCGGCGCCGAAATTTTCGAGTGCGCCCAGGCCGCGGAAGGAATGGGCGCAAGCCTTGCTCACGGCGTCGCGCTGATGCCCGATGCCGACGGCTGGCTGATCGCGCTCGCCGACATGCCGCTGATCGCCCCCGAGGCGGCCCTGCGCATCGCCGACGCGCTGCGTGCCGGGGCCGCCATCGCCGTTCCGGTGGCGCGCGGGCAGCGCGGCCATCCGGTCGGCTTTGGTCGCGCGTATTTTGCCGCCTTGACGGCGCTCGACGGTGATCGGGGCGCGCGGACCCTTCTTGCGCAGAACGCCGATCGCGTCATCGAGATCCCGATAGCCGACGCTTCGGCCTGGCTGGACATCGACACCGTCGACGATGTCGCGATCGCGAGAAAGTTCTTTAAACGCGGCCATCCCTAGACAGGCCGCTAGTGTCCTGAATTGCCGGTGCGCGCTCAAGGGTCGACATGCTGAAACAAGGCCGGCTCTTCCTCCACGATGCGGCGCAGGAAATCCCAACCGGCGCGGACATGGCGCAAACGGAACAGGTCTGAAGGCACGGCGATCCACAGCGTCAGCGTAATCTTCGCCCGGCCCGGCAGAATGCGCACCAGTTCCCGGCGATCGCCGACGACATACGGCGTTGTCATGCAAAGGCCCATGCCCGAGGCAACCGCTTCGCACTGCGCCAGCATGCTGGTGCTGGTGAAGCGGCGGTGTGGCTGTGGCGTCAGCCGTTCCAGGTAGCGCAGTTCGTCGCTCATCAACTGATCCTGCACATAGTCGATGAAATCGTGCTCGGCGAGATCGGCCGGCTCCTCGATTGGCGGATGGTCGGCGAGGTACCGCACCGATCCATACAAATGATATTCAAGCGTGGTCAGCCGCGATACGACGTAGCGCCCGGTGTGCGGGGGATTGAGCGTCACCACGATATCCACTTCGCGCGCCGCGAGGTTGGGAAAATGCGGCAAGGGCATCAATTCCACCTGCAATTCGGGATGCTCGGCATACAGCTGCGCCAGCCGCGGGACCACGACGCAGATACCGAAACCCTCCGGGGTGCCGATGCGCACGATGCCGGTGGCGCCGCCGCTTTTGATCCCGTGCTCGGACATGGCGACAAGCATCTCGGCCTCCATCGTCTCGGCGTGCGGCACCAGCCCTTCCCCGATCTCGGTCAGGGTGTAGCCGCCACGGCGCCGCTTGAATAGCGTGCAGGCGAGCCGCTGTTCGAGGCGCGCGATGCGGCGCGCCACCGTCGTATGTTCGACTGCGAGCTTGCGCGCCGTCGCCGAGAGGCTGCCCGTGCGCGCGAGCTCGAGAAAAAAGCGCAGGTCGCCCCAATCCGGAAATTGACTCATGACTCCCCCGCTTGTGCATAGACGCACAGCATATTGGCAAAAACTCGCATTTTAAACCGTATTCCTTGAATGCATACTGCATTCACGCACAGGCCCTAAGCAGCCGGGCAGGGGGTCTAAAAAATCAATCATCTCGGGGGAATCGCAACATGGATATCAGGGGTTTGGTCGCCGTCATTACCGGCGGCGCGAGCGGCATCGGCGAATGCGTCGCCAAAGATCTCGCCCGCCTGGGCGCCAAAGTGGTCATTGGCGACATGGCGGCACAACAGATCGAGCGCGTTGTCGGCGAGATCAAGGCGGCGCACGGCGAAGCGCTGGGCGTGACCGCCAATGTCACCAACGAAGGCGATATGGCGCGGCTGATGGATAGCGCGATCGCCGCGTTCGGCGCCATCAACGTCGTCGTCTCGTGCGCCGGGATTATCCGCGACGGCGTGATGATCAATACCGACAAGGACACCGGCAAGGTGAAGAAGGTGATGTCCCTTGACGATTTCAAGGCAGTCATCGAGGTCAACCTGACCGGCTCCTTCCTGACCATGCGCGAGGCTGCGCGGCGCATGGTCGAAAACGGCTATCCGGGCGTGCTGATCATGGTCTCGTCGATCAACAAGACCGGCCAGATCGGCCAGCTCAACTATTCCTCGACCAAGGTGGCCATCGAGCTCTGGCCGAAGATCCTGTCGGGCGAGTTCCACATGAAAGGCATCCGGAATATCCGTGTCGCATCGGTGTCGCCGGGCTATGTCGCGACGCCGATCCTGCAGGGCATGAATCAGGACGCCCTGGCCGCGCTGCTCAAGGACGTGCATATCCAGAGACTCGTGCAGCCTGCCGAAATCGCTTCGGCGGTGCGTTTCATCGTCGACAACGACGCCTTCGATGCGGCCGACATCGAAGTCACCGGCGGTGTGTGCTACGTCAAGTCGAGAGCCAAGTAACGGGCCGTGCGCTGCGCGGCAACCGAGGGGAAATGACATGAAGCGAAACAAGGTAGTTACTGCCGAAGAGGCCATTGCGCTGATCAAGGATGGCGACACGATTGCCGCCGCCGGCTTCGTCGGCAACGGCACGCCGGAAGAACTGATCATCGCGCTCGAGAAGCGCTATCGCGACAGCCAGTCGCCGCGCGGCCTGACGCTGCTGTTCGCTTCCGGCCTCGGCGACGGCAAGGAAAGAGGCTTGAACCGGCTGGCCCTCGACGGCCTGTGGAAGCGGGTCATCGCCGGCCACTACGGCTTGATGCCGAAGATGGGGCAACTGGCGCTGGCCAACGGTTTTGAAGCCTACAACCTGCCGCAGGGCATCCTCACCAATCTGTACCGGGCGGTGGCGGCGAAGCGGCCTGGCGTTTTCTCCAAGGTCGGGCTTGGCACCTTCGTCGATCCGCGCATCGAGGGCGGCCGGGTCAATGAGCGCGCCACCGAAGACCTCGTCGAAGTGGTGACGCTGGCCGGCGAGGAATGGCTGTTCATGAAGTCCTTCCCGCTCAACGTCGCTTTCATTCGCGGCACGACGGCCGACAGTTCGGGCAACATCACGTTCGAAAAAGAGATCCTCACGCTCGATACGCTGTCGATGGCGATCGCCGTGCACAACGGCGGCGGCATCGTCATCGCCCAGGTCGAACGGATCGCCGCCAAAGGCTCGCTCAAAGCCAAGGAGGTCAAGGTCCCCGGCGTCCTCGTCGACTATGTGGTCGTGGCCAAGCCGGAAAACCACATGCAGACCTATGCAACGCAATACAGCCCCGTCCTTTCGGGCGAGCTCAAGATCGACATGCAGACCCCGCGCAAGGCACTCCTGCTCGACGAGCGCAAGATCATCGCGCGCCGCGCCGCGCTCGAATTGTCGCCTTTCGACCTCATCAATCTCGGGATCGGCGTTCCGGAAGGCGTTTCGGCGATCGCCAACGAGGAAAAGATTCTGTCGTACCTGACGATGACCGTCGAACCCGGCGTGATCGGCGGCATGCCGACCGGCGGCCTCGATTTCGGCGGCTCGGTCAACGCCGAAGCCGTGATCGACATGCCCGACCAGTTCGATTTCTACGACGGCGGCGGCCTCGACCTGACCTGTCTGGGCATGGCGCAGTGCGACGTCAACGGCAACGTGAATTCGAGCAAGTTCGGCAAGAAGCTTGCCGGCTGCGGCGGCTTCATCAACATCAGCCAGAACGCGAAGAAGGTGCTCTTCGTCGGAACGCTGACCGCCGACGGGCTGGAGATCGCGGTCGAGAACGGCAAACTGCGCATCGTCCAGGAAGGCAAGACCAAGAAATTCATCAAGCAGGTTCAGCAGATCACTTTCGGCGGCAAGATCGCCAGCCAGGGCGACCAGGAAATCCTCTACATCACCGAACGCGCGGTGTTCCGCCTCAGCGGCGGCGAAGTCGAACTGATCGAAGTCGCGCCGGGCGTCGATGTCGAAAAAGACGTCCTCGCACAAATGGATTTTCGTCCGCTGATGAAGCAGGTCACGACGATGGACGCACGGATTTTCAAGCCGCGGCCGATGGACATCCGCGCCGAGTTCCTGATTCGCGATCTGGAAAAACGGATCGTGTACCACCCGGAAAAGAACCTGCTGTTCCTCGATCTGTCGGGCCTGGAAATCGAAACCGTCGAGGATTGCGAAAACATTCGCGATGTGGCCAAAGCCAAGTGCATTGCCGCCGGCCGCAAGGTTCGCGCGGTGGTCGACTACGACTCCTTCAGCATTTCCGAGGACCTCGTCGACACCTACATCGACATCACCAAACCGGTCATCGAGGCGTACTACGAGGAAGTGACGCGATTCACCGGCAGCAAGGAAATGCGGGACAAGCTCGCCGAGAGGTTTGCCCAGCATGCATTGGCACCCAGCATCTTCGGTACGGAAGAAGAGGCCGAGCGCTTCATTTACTCGCCGAATCTTGTATAGGTCGTCTGCAAACCCGGCAACTCAATAAATAGAATTCGAAGGAGGGTCAAAATGTCATTGCTGACAGTTCTGGGATCGCTATGTTTCCTGATGTTTGTCGCCTATCGCGGCTACAGCGTCATCCTGTTCGCGCCGATCGCGGCGATGGGCGCCGTTCTGTTCACCGATCCGTCGCTCGTTCCGGCGATGTTCACCGGCTTGTTCATGGACAAGATGGTCATCTTCGTCAAACTCTATTTTCCGATCTTCCTGCTCGGGGCAGTATTCGGCAAGGTGATCGAACTCTCGGGCTTCACCAAGTCCATCGTCAATTTCGTCGTCAAGTCGGTGGGCAGCGAACGCGCCATCTTCGCCATCGTTCTCGTCTGCTGCCTGCTGACCTATGGCGGCGTCTCGGTCTTCGTCGTGGTCTTCGCCGTCTATCCGTTCGCCGCCGAGATGTTCAAGGCCGGCGACATTCCCAAGCGCCTGATTCCCGGGACGATAGCGCTCGGATCATTCACCATCACGATGGACGCCTTCCCGGGAACGCCGCAAATCCAGAACGTCATCCCGGCCACTTTCTTCAAGACCGACATTTACGCGGCGCCGTGGCTCGGCATCATCGGCGGATCGCTGATCGTCGCCGCCGGCCTTGCCTACCTCGAGTGGATGCGCCGCCGCGCGCGCGCCGCCGGCGAAGGCTACGGGACCGGCCATCTCAACGAGCCGGTGCCTTTCGACGCCGAGCACGAGCATCTGCCGCATCCGGCCATCGCCCTGTTGCCGCTGGTGATGGTCGCGGTGGCCAACAGGGTGTTCACCGACATCATCCCGAAAGTGTTCGGCGAATCGCAATCCTTCCTGCCGAGCGTCATCGGAAAGGTGGCGCCGGTGGTGCAGAAGATCGATTCGGTGAAGGCGCTGTGGGCGGTCGAAGGCGCCCTGCTGGTCGGCATCGCTTTCGTTTTCCTGTTCGCCTTCAAGCCGGTGATGACGCGCTTCGCGGAAGGCAGCAAGTCGGCGATCGGCGGCGCGCTGCTGGCCTCGATCAACACCGCGTCGGAATACGGCTACGGCGCGGTAATTGCAGCGCTGCCGGGATTCCTCATGGTCGCCGATGCGCTCAAGACCATTCCCAATCCGCTGGTCAATGAAGCCGTCAGCGTTTCGGCGCTCGCCGGCATCGTCGGTTCGGCGTCGGGCGGTCTGGGCATTGCGCTGGCCGCCATGTCCGATCTCTTCATCGCCAATGCCAATGCCGCGGGGATCCCGATGGAAGTCATGCACCGCATCGCCTCGATGGCCTCGGGCGGCATGGACTCGCTGCCGCACAACGGCGCGGTGATCACGCTGCTGATGGTGACCGGCCTGACGCATCGTCAATCCTACAAGGACATCTTCGCCATCACCATTCTCAAGACGGTAGGCGTCTTTGTGGTGATCGGAATTTACTACTTGACCGGGATCGTCTGATTGTCCAGGTCCAGGCCGGGCTGGATAGAATAAAGGGGTGCGGCTCGCGAGAGCCGCACCCCTTCTTAACTTGCCTGCAGGCCGAATTCTGATTCGCCGACCTTAACCGCCCGCACCCATCAGCGCCAGCACGACACCGCCAGCGACGACGCTGGCGACCTGGCCGGCAGCGTTGGCGCCCATCGCGTGCATCAGCAGGAAGTTCTCGAAGTCCTCCTCCTGGGCGACGCGCTGGACGACGCGCGCGGCCATCGGGAAGGCGCTGATTCCGGCCGCCCCGACCAGCGGGTTGACCTTGCCACCGCTGATCCAGTTGAGGATCTTGGCGAAAATGATGCCGGCGCCCGCATCGACCGCAAAAGCGATGATGCCGAGAACCAGAATGGCCATCGTCGCGGGCTTCAGGAAATCGGTGCCGACCATCGTCGAACCGATGGCCAGGCCAAGGAAGAGCGTGACGGTATTGGCGATCTCCTCGGCCGACGCCTTGGTCAGCCGTTCGACCGCGCCGGATTCCTTCATCAGGTTGCCGAGCATCAGCATGCCGATCAGCGGCGTGGCGAAAGGCACCAGCGTGCCGACCAGCACCGTCACGACGATCGGGAACATGATGCGCGTGCGCGCGCTGATCTTGCGCGAACTGTAGGGCATGCGGATCTGGCGCTCTTTCTGCGTCGTCAGCAGTTTCATGATCGGCGGCAGGATGATAGGCACCAGCGACATGTAGCTGTAGGCGGCGACGGTGATTGGCCCGAGCATGTGCGGCGCCAGCAGGCCGCTGACGTAGATCGAGGTCGGCCCGTCGATGGCGCCGATGATGCCGATCGATGCCGCTTCGTTCGGCGTGAAGCCGATCAGCAGCGCCAGGATCAGGGTCAGGAAGATGCCGAACTGGCCGGCCGCGCCGATCAGGATGAGGCGCGGGTTTTCGAGCAGCGGCCCGAAATCGGTCAGCGCCCCAATGCCGACGAAGACGAGCAGCGGATACAGCTCGTTGGTCACGCCGAAGTTGTAGAGCAGTTTCAGCATGCCGTCGTCGGCGATCAGCGGCGAGAGCGGCAGATTGGCGAGCATGCAGCCGGCGGCGATCGGCAGCAGCAGCAGCGGCTCGTAATCCTTGACGATGGCCAGATACATGAGGACGAACGACACGCCCAGCATGACCAGCGACTGCCAGGTGACGTTGTTGATGCCTTTGAGCAGCAGGCCGATCGTTTCGTGATCGATCATTGCTCAGTCCTCCTGGTATTTGAAGATCGCGTCACCATGATCGACACTCTGGCCATCGGCGACATAGACTTCAGCCACCGTGCCGGCGCGCGGCGCGCCGATGACGTTGTGCATCTTCATCGCGTCGAGAACGGCCACCTGCTGCCCGCGCTCGACCGTGTCGCCGGCCTTGATGCTGACTTCGAGAATGATGCCGGGCATCGGCGCGGTCAGGGTGCCCTTGCCGCCGGCAGCCGGCTTGCGCGGCACTGACGCCGCCGGCGCAGCGGCCTGCGGCGCCGGCACCTGGGTTACGCGCGGCGCCGTGTTGACCGCGACGACGCGCGGCGCGGCGCCCGCCCCAGCCTGGAAGCCCGGCGCAATCGTCGCCTCGCCGAGATTCTCGTCGCTCGACAGCGTGACCTCGTAGGACTCGTCGCCAACCACCACGGCGAAGCGGTCGGCGGCGATTTCCTGCACGTCGATCACGAACTCACGGTCACTGATATCCAATTTGTAGCGTCGCATTATCTTCCCCTCGGCTGCCAAGTGTAGTTTTGCCGTGCCCGGCCAGCGGCCACCCAGCGGCTGGCGAACAGCTGACTGCCCGGCCAGTAGGTGCGCATGATCGGCGCCGCCTGGCGCCGCAGTGTCAATTTGTGTTTCATGGTCGCGATCAGGATGGCCGCCACCAGATCCGCCGGCATCCCGTTGACCGTCGCCGGTTCGGGCACCTGCGCTCCGATCGCGTCATCGGCGACCGCCGCGATGCGCTCGGCTTCGGCGTGCGTCTCGTGCGCCGACATCGGCTCCTTCGGTTCCTTGTCGAGCACCAGGACGAGCATCAGCAAGCCCCAGAGCAATGCCAGCAGCGCGAAGACCAGCCCCATTCCGAGCACGGTCATCTGCAAACCCCAGGCCAAATTTTCCATGAGAGCCTCTCGTCAGATCGGGGTCAGGCCGTGCTTCTTGGCCGGGTTCATCTGCACCTTGGTGCGCAGGACTTCGAGCGCACGCGCCAGACGCGGACGCGTTTCGCGCGGTTCGATGACTTCGTCGATCTGGCCGACGTCGGCGGCGCGGTAGGGATTGAAGAACTTCTCGCGATACTCGGCGAGCAGTTCCAGCTCACGCGCGGCCGGGTCGGCGGCGCCCGTGATCTCGGCGCGGAAGAGAACGCGAACGGCCGCTTCGGCACCCATCACGGCGATCTGCGCGGTTGGCCAGGCGAAGGTCACGTCGTTGCGCATCTGCTTGGAGCCCATGGCGACGTAGGCGCCGCCCATGGCCTTGCGCGTCACCACGGAGATCTTCGGCACGGTCGCTTCGCAATAGGCGTAAATGATCTTCGCGCCGTGGCGAATCACGCCGCCGTATTCCTGGCCGGTGCCGGGCAGGAAGCCCGGGCAGTCGACGAAGGTCACGATCGGCACGTTGAAGGCATCGCACAGTCGGATGAAGCGCGCGATCTTGTCGGAAGCGTCGATGTTGAGCGCGCCGGACATGAAGCACGGCTGGTTGGCGACGATGCCGATCGAATAGCCATCGAGACGAGCGAAACCGATGACCGCGTTGGCGGCGAAGTTCGGCTGGATTTCAAGGAAGCTGTCCTGGTCGAAAATCGAGGCGATCGCATCGCGAATGTCGTAAGGCGTATTCTCGCCGTCCGGGATCAGTTCGTTGAGCGCTTCGTCCATGCGCGTGACCGGGTCTTCCGGGGTCAGCTGCGGTGGATCTTCATTGTTGTTCTGCGGCAGATAGCTCAAGAGCAATTTGGTCAGGGCGATGGCTTCGACCTCGGTGTCGGTGGCGAGGTGCGCGACGCCGCTGCGGCCGGCATGCACGTCGGCGCCGCCGAGGTCGAGCGCGGTGACCTGCTCGCCGGTGACCGCCTTGATGACTTCCGGCCCGTCAGGAACATGCAGCTGTCGCCGCCCATGATCACGAAGTCAGTGAGTGCCGGCGAATACACGGCGCCACCGGCGCAAGGCCCGAGGATCACCGAAATCTGCGGCACGACGCCGGAAGCGAGCACGTTGCGCACGAAGACTTCGCCGTAGGCGGCCAGGCTGCGCACGCCCTCCTGAATCCGCGCGCCGCCAGAATCGTTGAGGCCGATGACCGGGATGCCCGCTTCGAGCGCCAGATCCTGAATCCGGCTGATCTTCTGCGATTGGACTTCAGAGAACGATCCACCGAGGACAGTGAAGTCCTGCGCGAAAGCCGCAACGCGGCGTCCATTGATCTTGCCGAAACCGGTGACGATGCCGTCGCCCGGATAACGATGCTTGTCGAGTCCGAAAGCGCTGAAATCGTGTGTCGCGAGCGCGCCGAATTCCTGGAAGGAACCTTCGTCGAGCAGGAGCGCGAGTCGCTCCCTCGCCGTCATCTTGCCGCGTTCGTGCTGCTGATCGATACGCTTTTGACCGCCACCGAGCACGGCCCGGCTGCGCATCTCGCGCAACACCTCAAGGTGCTTCTTCGTTTTTCCGCCCGTCGTCATCGTAACTTCCTCCGGCAATTTCGCTCGCTGAACACACCCAAGAAAAAAGGTGGCTGATAGAAAACAAACGGCGAATTATCGCCGCGCGCGACAATGGGGTCAACGAAAAAGTTCCGAAAAGGCTGGCTGAAAATCACTGGATGCCCAATTTGGCAAGGCTTTCAGCACTATCGTGCAGTCCCCGTCGACATCTTGTTTGGGTGCTTCAGGCACCCGTGCCCGCGTAGAACCGGGCGCGTTTTCAGACCTCTAGAGGCCGCTTTGCGATCCGCTGACAAAGGGTAGAATGAGCGACGTTGCGGATGGATCTTGCGTAGTCTTTGCTCTGCGTGGGCATCGCTGTTTCGCGCCCCAGGCAGTGCGTCTTTCGACATAATTGGGAGAAAACATGGGTCAGAATGTAACCGCCAATCTTCGTACTGTAGCCCTCGTCGGCCACGGCGCAGCGGGCAAGACAACACTTGCCGAATCACTGCTCGCCGCGACCGGCGCAATCGCCAGCCGGGGAATGGTTGAAAAGGGAAACACCGTTTGCGATTTTGACCCGCAGGAGAAAGAACTCGGGCATTCACTCAATTCCGCCATGGTCAGCGTCGGCTGGCTGGGCACCCAGATACATATCGTCGACACGCCGGGCTATCCCGACTTCGCCGGACAGGCGATCGGCGCACTCGCCGGGGTCGACACGGCGCTGGTGGTGATCAATGCGCAAAACGGCATCGAGTTGTCGACCGAGCGCATGATGCGCCTCGCGGCGGGGCGCAATCTGTGCCGGATGATCGTGATCAACAAGATCGACGCCGACAACGTCGACCTCGCCAAGGTGGTCGGCGAGATTCGCGAGGCCTTCGGCCGCGAATGCATGCTGCTCGACCTGCCGACGCATAACGGCCAGGACGTCGTTGAACTGCTCGGCCACGACAGCGGCGAGAGCGATTTCGAATCGGTCGCCGTCGCGCACCGCGCCCTGATCGACCAGATCGTCGAAGAAGATGAAGACCTGCTCGCGCGCTACCTCGACGAAGGCACCGACCCGAGCCTCGAAGAACTGCACACCCCATTCGAAAAAGCCCTGCGCGCCGGCCACCTGATCCCGATCCTTTTCGTTTCGGCGAAAACCGGCGCCGGCATTCCGCAACTGCTCGATGCGCTGGCCAAGCTCGCGCCGAGCCCCGCTGAAGGAAATCCGCCGCCCTTCTACAAAGGAGATCCAGGCAACCCGAACAGCGTGCCCTTTGATGCTGTTCCCGATGCCAGCAAGCATGTCCTCGCGCATGTCTTCAAGGTCGTCAGCGACCCGTTCATCGGCAAGCTCGGGGTATTCCGCGTGCATCAGGGGACGATCAAGCGGGATTCGCAGTTGCTGGTCGGCGACGCCAAGCGTCCGTTCAAGGTCGGCCACCTCTACCATCTGCAGGGCAAGGAATACGTCGAGGTCGAAGCACTGGTGCCCGGCGATATCGGCGCCATCGCCAAGGTCGACGAGATTGAGTTTGACTGCGTTCTGCACGACTCGCATGGCGAGGCTCATATCCACCTGAAGCCGCTCGAATTCCCGCAGCCGATGCAGGGGCTCGCGGTAGAAACCAAGAAGAAGGCCGACGAGCAACGCCTCTTCGACGTGCTGCACAAGCTCGAGATCGAAGACCCCTGCTTCAAGGTCGAGCGTCACCCGACGACCAACGAGACGGTGATCCGCGGCCTCGGCGAGATGCACCTGCGCGCCAAGCTTGCGCGCATGGCGCAGCAATACAAGATCGAACTCGAGACGCGCGTGCCGCAGATCGCCTATCGCGAAACGATCACCGCCAAGGCCGAAGGCCACTGCCGGCACAAGAAGCAAAGCGGCGGCGCCGGCCAGTTCGGCGAAGTGATGCTGCGCGTCGAGCCGCGCGAACGCGGCGCCGGTTTCGAGTTCGTCGATATCGTCAAGGGCGGCACCATCCCCGGCGTCTTCATGGCGGCGGTCGAGAAGGGCGTGCGCCAGGCGCTCGAGGACGGCGTGGTCGGCGGCTTCCCGGTGCACGACCTGCGCGTCATCGTCTATGACGGCAAATCGCACGCCGTCGACAGCAAGGACATCGCCTTCTTCACTGCCGGCCGCAAGGCGACGATCACCGCCATCCAGGCGGCGACGCCGATCATTCTCGAGCCGATCGTCGACATCGAGATCCTGGCGCCCGAAGCGGCTATCGGCGATCTGACCGGCGACCTCTCGAGCAAGCGCGGGCAGGTGACTGGAACGCAGCCGCGTGGCGCCGGCAGCATGTCGATCGGCGGCAAGATCCCGCTTGCCGAACTCGACGACTACCAGGGCCGATTGAAATCGCTGACGGGCGGACAGGGTTCCTACAGCATCACCTTTTCGCACTACGCGCCGGTGCCGGCGGCAACCCAGCAGCAACTCGCCGCGCAAAACAAGCCGGTCGTTGAAGATGACTGACGGCGGCGCAAGCCTGCCGCGAATGTAGCAATGGCCGGGTTCCTGCAGGTGCCCGGCTGGGTGCTGCCGCTGGCGCGCCGGCTGTTGTACTTCTGGGTGCGAACGACAGTGTTTCCCGAGCACCCGCAGGAGCTCGCCCTCGATCCGGCCAAGCCGGTCTGCTACGTCCTGCAGGATCACCATCTTTCGAACCTGCTGGTGCTCTTCCAGGAAGCGCAGCTGGCCGGCCTGCCATCGGCCGAAGCGCCGCTCAAGCTTGGCGCGCGCAGTTTTCCGCATGCGGCCTTCTTCCTCAACCGCAAGCACGCGCTGACCGCCACGGCGCGCGAGCGTTACGCGCACTCGCGGATGATGAGTTCCCTGGTGCACGAGGCGTTTGCCGAGGATGGCCGCGACATCCAGGTCGTTCCGGTCGTCATCCTCTGGGGCCGCCGTCCGGACAAGCAGGAATCGATCATCAAGGCCCTCTTTTCAGAAACCTGGCGGCAGCCGGGGCCGCTGCGCCGCCTGCTGACGATCTTGCTGCACGGCCGCAACGTCCTGGTTCGTTTCAACGCCCCGATCTTCCTGCGCGCGCTCTCGCACACCGTCGCCGACGAAGAACAGGCGTTGCGCAAGCTCTCCCGTGTCCTGCGCGTGCACTTCCGCCGTCAGCGCCAGATGGCCATCGGGCCGGACCTTTCGCATCGCAACACCCAGGTCGAGACGCTGCTGGCAGCGCCGCCGGTGCGCCTAGCGATCAAGGCCGAGGCTGGCAAGCTCGGCATCTCGATTGATGATGCGCAACTTCGCGCGCGGCGATTCGCGCTGGAGATCGCATCGGACTATTCCTACGGAACGGTGCGCGCCTTCGAAATCTTCCTGTCCTGGTTGTGGACCCACCTCTACGACGGCATCGAGATCCACAACGTCGACGCCGTCACGCAGATCGCGCCCAGCCACGGCATCGTTTATGTTCCGACGCACCGCAGCCACGTCGATTATCTGCTGCTCTCGCATATGCTGCACCGGCAGGGGCTGACGCCGCCCTACATCGCCGCCGGCGACAACCTCAACATGCTGATCGTCGGCCCGGTGCTGCGGCGTTGCGGCGCCTTCTTCCTGCGCCGCAGCTTCAAGGGCGAAGCCCTTTATGCCGCCGTATTCCACGAATACCTGCATCTGATGCTGACCCGCGGCTTTCCGCTCAAGTACTTCATCGAGGGCGGCCGCAGCCGCAGCGGCCGCACGCTGATGCCCAAGGCCGGCATCCTCGGCATGACGGTACGCAGCTTCATTCGCGAGCACACGCGCCCGCTCGTCTTCGTTCCGGTCTATATCGGCTACGAGAAGGTCATGGAAGGGCGCACCTATCTGCGCGAATTGGCCGGCAAGCCCAAGCAGCGCGAATCGCTGTGGGGCGTCCTGCAAAGCGCGCGCAAGATCAAGCGCGTCTTCGGCAAGGCCTATATCAACTTCGGAGAGCCGCTGGCCCTCGGCGAATTCCTCGACTCCTTCCGCCCCGGCTGGGCCGAAGCCGGCGACAGCGCCGAGAGCGTCGACATTCCGGCGGACTGGGCGCGCGAAGCGACGAACTGCGCGGCCAACGAACTGGCCAGGCGCCTTAATGAAGCGGCGGTCATCAATCCGGTCAACCTGATCGCGCTGGCCCTCTTGTCCACCCCGCGGCACACCGCCGACGAACAGGTACTCAACCGGCTGCTCGATCATTACCAGGCGCTGATCGCCGGCGCGCCTTATTCGTCAAGAACCGTTGCGTGCGCCCTCGACGCCAGGCAGATCGTCGCTTACGTCGAAAGGCTGGGGATCGCCGAGCGCCTCACACATCCGCTCGGCGACCTGATTCGCGTGAGCGAAGGCGAAGCGCCTCTGCTCGCCTATTTCCGCAACAATGTGCTGCACCTTTTCGCTTTGCCGGCGCTGATCGCCTGCCTGCTCAATCACAACCGGTATCTGAGCGTCGAGCGCGTCACCGAGGCCGTTATCGGAATCTATAGCCTGATGCGCACCGAGTTGTTCCTGCACTGGTCGCCGGAAGCGCTGCCGGCTGCGATGGCGGCAATCATCGATGTCTTCGTTGCCCGCGGTCTGCTGCGGCGTGAAGACCATGGGCGACTGTCAGCGCCCGAGCCGAACAGCCCCGAGTTTGCCGAACTGCGCCTGATCGGCGAGACCATACGCCCTGTCCTGGAGCGCCACTTTCTCACCCTGGCGCTGCTGCAGCACGGCGGGTCAGGCCGCCGTACGCGCCGTGCGCTGGAAAACGATTGCCATTTGCTGGCCCAGCGCCTGGCCCTGCTCTATGAATTCAACGCCCCGGAACAGCCCGAGATCGCGAACTTTTCCGCGCTGATCGCCCAACTGATCGATTCCGACCTCCTGCGGGAGAATGAAACCGGGCTGTTGCATTTCGACGAGCGCATCACCACGCCGCTGGCCCACGCCGAACTCGTATTGCCCGCGGAAGTGCGGCAGACGATACGGCGCATGGCCTTCACAGCCGGCGTGGCCGAAGCGACCTAGTGTAGTGCGTCAATTAGAAGTGCTCTTATTCAAGGCAGCTCTGGCTCGGGTGACCTTGGCCAGGATATCCGACGCCTTGGCCGTCCAAATGAAGGGCTTGGGGTTGGCGTTGTGCGCCGCGATGTATTCGTTAATGGCAACTTCCAAGTCGGGCACGCTTCTGAACACGCCACGCCGGATTCGCTTGTCAGTAATGTCGCGAAAGAATCGTTCGACCATGTTGAGCCACGACGAACTCGTGGGCGTGAAGTGCATATGGAATCGGGGGTGTTTGGCCAGCCAAGCCTGAACGTCGGGGGATTTGTGGGTGGCGTAGTTGTCCACCACAAGGTGAAGTTGCTTGTTCTTCGGCGTTTGGCGGTCGATCAGTTTGAGGAAGCGTAGCCATTCCTGATGTCGGTGTAGCTGCTCAGTCATCGAGAGCACTTTGCCGGTCTGCATGTTCATGGCAGCGAACAAAGTCGTCACGCCGTTGCGTTTGTAGTCGTGGGTCATCGTCTTGCCCCGCCCGCGCTTCATGGGCAGACCCGGTTGTGTGCGGTCAAGCGCCTGGATTTGGGTCTTCTCGTCACAGCACAATACAAGCGCGTGCTCAGGTGGATCGAGGTACAGGCCAACGATGTCCTCGAGTTTCTCGATGAAC
>CAIXAY010000331.1 GCA_903917505.1 uncultured beta proteobacterium
GATACCGTCGACGATTCGAGCGAACTCGTCAGCACGCGCACGCGAACCTCGCGCTGGCGCAGATCCTTGAAGATCTGCATGCCCTCGTCGCCAGGAATCAGGTAGGGGGTGATCATCAGCAGCTCGGACTGCGTGGCCAGCGTGGCCTTGGCGACGGCGCGATGCATCAGGCGACCGACCATCTCGCCCTTCTCGACTTTCTTCTTGTCGGGGCTGTCGCAAACAACCTCGGCGTGCGCCCAGACCAGCGGCAAACGGCCCGATATAATCCCGTTGAAGGGCTCACCGGTGGCGATCCGCTGCACGTAACCGATACCGTCAGCCTTCGCCTGCTGCATGCCTTCGTGCAAATCCTCGCGCTTCTCGCGCAAGTCACGCTTCGAGGACTTGCCGGCATAGAGCGCCTGCGCCGGAATGGCCAGGGTACTGCTCCAGAATTCGTCGAAAGTCGCCGATAGCTTCTGGGCGATCGGCCCGCCGGCAAAGACGTCGTCGTCGGCGAATTGCGATTCGGGGTCGATCTGGAAGTACTGATCGCCGATATTGCGCCCGCCGATCAGCGCGATCGAGTTGTCCACCACCAGCAGCTTGTTGTGCATCCGGTAGTCGAGGCGCGAGGCGTTGAAGGTGAATTCAAGGGCCCGCACCGGCGTCAGATGGCCGCGATAGGCAAAGGGATTGAAGATCCTGATCTCGACCGAGGGGTGCGCCTCGAGCGCCGTGATCTGCTCGTCGCCGGCTTCCGTCTCGCCATCGTCAACCAGAATGCGCACGCGCACGCCGCGATCGGCCGCATGCAGCACGGCGTCGCTCAGCAGCCGCCCGGTTTCGTCGCCGTGGAAAATGAAATATTGCATGTCGAGCGTGCGTTGCGCGGCATTGATCATTTGCATGCGCATCAGGAAGCCGTCGGCACCTGCCGGAATGATGCGGTATCCGGAATTGCCCTCGTGCGCGCGCGCCTTGGCTTCGAACTGCCGACCGAGCGGCGTCTGCTCCGGGTGCGCCAGCGCCGCCGAGTCCGTCCTGGGATAATCCGAACCCGGTGGCAGCGACGCGCAGCCGCCGAGCAGGGCGACGAACAGGATGAGCAGAAAGAAGCGCAGCCGTTGCGTCATCGCCTTGCGCCTGTCGGCTTGCATTACAAAACACATCTTGAGGATCTTCACGAAGAAAGTCCTTTCCAGCATACGGCCGCCGGACGAAAAGTTATGTGCTCAAACGAACCTAAGCGAAAAACTTTCGCAGACTCGCCGGATTTCACCGGCGGGGCTTTGGGCGGCCGCCCTCACCGCCCCCAGGTGAGGAACATGGCGCCGACCACGACGGCCATGCTGGCCGTGGCCAGCCAGCCAAGGATGGTCAGCCGGCGGGTGAGGACAAAGGCGCCCATGATGTCGACACGCCCCGCCATCAACATCATCACGACCATGATCGGCAGCGAGATGACACCGTTGATCACCGCGCTCCAGAAGAGCGCCTTGATCGGGTCGATCGTCGTGAAATTGAGCGCGACGCCGAGCAGGGTCGCGAGCCCGACGATGGCGTAAAAGCCCCGCGCCTGCAGAAGCTTGAGGCCGAGCCCCTCGCGCCACTTGAAAGTTTCGGCGACGGCGTAGGCCGACGAACCGGCGAGTATCGGCACGGCGAGCAGGCCGGTGCCGACGATGCCCGCGGCGAACAGCACGAAGGCGAAATCGCCGGCCAGCGGGCGTAGCGCCTGCGCCGCCTGCGCCGAAGTCTGGATGTCCGTGGTGCCGTTCAGGTGCAAGGTGAGCACTGCTGTCAGCATGATGCAGAAAGCGACCAGATTGGAAAAACCCATGCCGACACAGGTGTCGATCCCGATCCGCTGCAATTCTCCGCGCGCCTGCTCCGGCGCGACGAGCAGCGGCTCTTCGCCGGGCGCCGCACGCTGCTCCTCGACCTCCTGCGAGGCTTGCCAGAAGAACAGATAGGGGCTGATCGTCGTGCCGAATACGGCGACCACGGCGACCAGATAAGCGGGTGTCAGCGATAGCGACGGCAGCAGCGTCTGCAGGACGACCTCGCCCCACGGCACCTTGATGATGAACAGGGTCGCCACGTAGGCGAGTAGCGCCATGGTCAGCGCTTTCAGAAGCGGCGCGTAGCGCGGAAAGGGAACGAATATTTCCAGAACCAGCGAGACCGCGCCGAAAGCGATCGCGTACCAGTGCGCCGGCCCGCCGATCAGCAGCTTGAGCGCCGCGCCCATGGCGCCGATGTCGGCGGCGATGTTGATCGTATTGGCCAGCAGCAGCGACAGCACGATGCCGTACAGCAGCCAGGGCGGATAGTGGCGGCGAATGTTGGCGGCAAGTCCCCGGCCGGTCACCCGGCCGATGCGCGCGCTGATGGTCTGGATGCCGACCATCAGCGGGAAGGTGAACACCGCGGTCCACAGGATGGGGTAGCCGAAACCGGCGCCGACCTGCGAATAGGTGGCGATGCCGCTCGGGTCGTCGTCGGCCGCGCCGGTGACCAGGCCGGGGCCGAGGCGCGCCCAAAACGACAGCTTGTTGCGGGGCGCGGCCTTGCTCACTGCGGGAAATTGCGTTGCACTGATCGGGGCGCCTGCACCCTCGCCGCAGCCCAGCGGTAGAAGGCTTGCTTGGCCAGTTCGACGAGCAGCAGATAGACCACGACCATGCCGCCGAGAATGAAGAAGAACTTCGCCGGCGGCGGAACAAATCCGAAATAGCTTCCGATCGGCGTGAACGGCAGCAGCACGGCGCAGGCGACGACGATCAGCGAACTGGCCACGAGCAATCGGTGCGGGCGGCTCTTGAACGGGTTGCCGCGGGTGCGGATGATGAAGATGACGAGCACCTGGGTGCACAGCGATTCGACGAACCAGCCGGTCTGGAAGAGCTTCTCGTTGGCGTGCAGAACGGCCAGCATCAC
>CAIXAY010000332.1 GCA_903917505.1 uncultured beta proteobacterium
CAGCAACGTGCCCGGCATGCGCAACTACTTTTCGCGCGACCAGCTGCTGCGCCGCGCCTACGTCGAAAACGCGGCAACCAACCAGGGCATCCCGACACAGGTGATCCCGCCGCTGCTGCCCAAGTCGCGGCCCATCCACGAATACGTCAAGGTCGATATCTTCCTGCCCGGCTGCCCGCCGCACGCCGACACGATCTTCGCCGCGGTCGCCGCCTTGCTCGAAGGCCGCGTGCCCGAGGCCAAAGAACTCGAAGTGCGCTTCGGTTGAAACGAGGAGACGACCATGACACAAACGATCACCATCGATCCCGTCACCCGCATCGAAGGCCACTCCAAGATCACCATCAAGCTCGATGACCAGGGCCAGGTCGATGTCGCCCGGCTGCACATCACGCAATTCCGCGGCTTCGAGAAATTCACCGAGGGCCGGCCCTTCCAGGAAATGCCTTCGCTGACCGCGCGCACCTGCGGCATCTGCCCGATCAGCCATCTGCTGGCGTCGGCGAAAGCCTGCGACGACCTGATGGCGGTGCGCATCCCGGATGCAGCCGTCAGCCTGCGCCGCCTGATCAATTACGCCCAGATCATCCAGTCGCACGCGCTCTCCTTCTTCCATTTGAGTTCGCCCGACCTCCTGCTCGGCATGGATTCTGATCCGGCGTCGCGGCATGTGCTCGGCGTCGCGGCGAAATTCCCGGAACTTGCCAAGGACGGCATCTGGCTGCGCAAGTTCGGCCAGCAGGTCATCGAGCGCCTGAGCGGCAAGCGCGTGCATCCGACCTGGATCGTCCCCGGCGGCGTCGCCTATCCGCTCGCCGCTGCGACACGCGACGAGATCGTCGGCGAACTGCCGCAGGCGATCGCCATCGCGCGCAAGACGCTAGCCTGGTACAAGCCGGTCATCAAGATGTTTGCCGAGGAAATCGCCACCTTCGCCAACTTCCCGACGCTCTTCGTCGGCCTGGTTTCGCCCGAGGGAACGATAGAACACTACGACGGCGTGCTGCGCGTCGTCGACGCGCAGCGCAAGATCGTCGCCGACAAACTCCAGGCGCGCGACTATCCGGACTATATCGCGGAGGCGGTGGAACCCGACAGCTACCTCAAGTCGCCTTACTACAAACCGCTCGGTTATCCCCAGGGTATTTATCGCGTCGGCCCGCTGGCCCGCCTCAATGCCTGCGAGCGCATGGGGACGCCGCTCGCCGAGCCGGAGCTTGCCGAGTTCCGCGCGCTGCAACCGGAAGGCGCCGTGCTCAGTTCCTTCCACTTCCATTACGCCCGCCTGATTGAACTCCTGCATGCGCTCGAGCGCGTTTCCGAGCTGCTCGCCGCGCCGGAAATCATCAGCAAGCAGGTGCGCGCGATCGCCGACCCGAACAAGCCCGAAGGCATCGGCATCTCCGAAGCGCCACGCGGCACGCTGATCCATCATTACCGGATCGACGACAACGGCCTGATCACCTGGGCCAACCTGATCATCGCCACCGGCCACAACAATCTGGCGATGAACCAGGGCATCACGCAAGCGGCCAAGCATTTCGTCAAGGCAGAGAAGATCACCGAAGGCGCGCTCAACCGCGTCGAAGCGGTGATCCGCTGCTACGACCCGTGCCTGAGCTGCTCGACGCACGCGCTCGGGGACATGCCGCTGCGCATCGAACTGTGCAATACGCGCGGCGAATTGCTCGACTTCTGCGAGCGCGCTTAGATGGCGCGGCGGGATTATTTCCCGCCTGCCGCCTCAGGGCGTTTTTAGAAAAAGCGATTCAAGAAAATGATCGCGCAACTGGCAAGTGATGACGATAGCAGCCTGCAAGCCGCGTTGCCGCATGCGGCGGTGCGGGCGCGCCATGAGACGCTGATCATCGGCTACGGCAACGATTTGCGCAGCGATGACGGTGCCGGAATCCGTGCGGCGGAAAGGGTCGCCGCCCAATGGACTCCGGCGTCGCGGTCGCGCGTCATCATCACGCATCAGCTCACGCCGGACCTCGCCGATGACATCGCGGCGGCCGAGCAGGTCATCTTTGTCGACGCTTATGTGGCCCGCGCACCCGGCGCCAAGCTGCGCGTCGAGAAAATCACGGCCGACCTGGCCGGCAGTGCCCGTGCGCTTGGCCATCACGGCGATCCCGCCGGCTTGATCCGTCTTGCCGACCGGCTGTTCGGGAAGTTGCCCGAGGCCTGGCTGGTCGGCATTCCCGCCTACAGCTTCGCCGCCGGCGAGACGATGACACCCGAAACCTTGCAAATGACAGCCGAGGCCGTTGCGCTAATCGGAGAGCGTGCATTCTCCGGAAAAACGAAAGGGGAGCGAAAATGATTGCGGCAGAAGCCAAGCCACTCTCGGAAGAGATCGTCGATGAAATCATCGCGCGGCATCCGGACAAGACCGGCGACGTCTTGAGCGTCCTCGAGGAAATCCAGGACCGGCACCCGCTCAAATACCTGCCCGAGGCGACGCACGACTACGTCGCGCAGAAGATGGGCGTGTCGCGCTCGCAGGTGCTCTCCGTCATCACCTTCTATTCGTTCTTCAACCTGAAGCCGCAGGGCCGGCACACGGTCACCGTCTGCCGCGGCACGGCCTGCCACACGCGCGGCTCGAAGCCGCTGCTCGACGGGCTCAAGGCCAAGGCCGGATTCCACGAGGACGACGAGGAAGGCGGGTCGGCGACCTCGTTCACCACGCCGGACTTCGGGCTCACCATCCGCACCGTCGCCTGCTTCGGGCAGTGCGCGCTGGCGCCGGTGGCGGCCATCGATCACGAGATTTACGGGCATGTCAGCGACATCAAGCTACGCAAGCTGGTGGCCGCAATCGACGGAGGTAAAGAATCATGAGAATTCACGATCTCGACGGATTGCACGACATCCGCCGCACCGGGATGATGAAACTCCTGCCCGGCAAGCCGCGCATCGGCGTCGGCATGGGCACCTGCGGCATGGGCAACGGCGCGCGCGAGGTCTTGCAGGCGCTGGCGCACGCGCTGAAGGAGCAGGGTGTCGATGCGCAGGTCACGCCAGTCGGTTGTTTTGGTTTCTGTGCCGCCGAGCCGCTCGTCAACATCCATATCCCCGGCTTTCCGCTGGTCGTTCTCGGCCGGGTGACGCCCGACGATGCCGCGTCCATCGTGCGCAGCATCGCGGCCAACCGGCCGCCGCTGGACAAGGCGATCTGCAAGATCGAGGAGTGGGACCACCTGACCGGCCACGTGATGTACGGCCGCGGCTTGTCGGAAATACCGGACTGGAACGAAATCCCCTTCTTCAAGGGACAGAAGAAAATCGTCCTGCGCAACTGCGGCCTGATCAATCCCGAAGACATCGAGGAATACGTCGCGGTCGGCGGCTACCACGCCTTCTACCAGGCGACCCAGAAGCCCAACGCCAACGACATCATCGAGGAAGTCAAGAAGTCGAAGCTGCGCGGGCGCGGCGGCGCCGGTTACCCGACCGGCGTCAAGTGGGACCTCTTGCGCAAGGCGCAGTCGGACCAGAAGTACATCATCTGCAACGCCGATGAGGGCGACCCCGGCGCTTACATGAACCGCAACGAGATCGAGAGCGATCCGCACATGCTGATCGAAGGCATGCTGATCGGCGCTTTCGCGATGGGCGCGAGCGAGGGCATCGTCTATCTGCGCGCCGAGTATCCGCTCGCCGTGCAGCGCCTGAAACACGCCGTCGCCGAAGCGCGCGAATTCGGCCTGATCGGCGAACACATTTTCGGCACCACCTTCAGCTTCGACATCAAGCTGATCGATGGCGCCGGCGCTTTCGTCTGCGGCGAGGAAACGGCGATGATCGAATCGCTCGAAGGCCGCGCCGGACGGCCGCGTCCGCGCCCGCCATTCCCGGCGCAGAAAGGCCTGTGGGGCAAACCCACAAACATCAACAACGTCGAGACCTGGTGCAACATCCCGGTGATCATCGCGCGCGGCGGCTCGTGGTTCGCCGAAATCGGCACGACCAACAGCTCGGGAACCAAGGTCTTCTCGCTGGTCGGCAAGATCAACAACACCGGCCTCGTCGAGCTGCCGCTCGGCACGCAATTGAAGAACGTCATTTACGACATCGGCCAGGGCAGCCCGGGCGGCAAGCGCGTCAAGGCCGTGCAATCGGGCGGCCCGTCGGGCGGCTGCATCCCGGCGGTGAATTTCGACGTGGCGATCGATTACGAATCGCTGGCGCAGATCGGCGCGATCATGGGTTCGGGCGGCATGGTCGTCATGGACGAAGAGAACTGCATGGTCGACGTGGCGCGCTACTTCATCGAGTTCACCCACTCCGAGTCCTGCGGCAAGTGCGTTCCCTGCCGCGCCGGCCTCGACCAGGCGCTGCGCATCCTCAAGAAGATCACCGGCGGCGGCGCCGAGGAATCGGACATCGCCAACCTCGAGGAACTCGCGCAGATGATCAAGGAAATGTCGCTGTGCGGGCTTGGCCAGACGGCGCCCAATCCGGTGCTGACGACGCTGCGCTACTTCCGCCGCGAGTACGAGGAACACCTGCGCGCGCATCGCTGCCGCGCCGGCGTCTGCGAGAAGCTTTATCTCTCGCCGTGCGAGAATTCGTGCCCGCTGCACATGCGCATTCCGCAATTCCTCGAACTCACCAAGCGCGGCCAGCTTGCCGAAGCCGCCGAACTGATCTGGCTCGACAACCCGCTGCCCGGCTCGACCGGCCGCATCTGCCAGCACCCGTGCGAGAGCCAGTGCCGACGCAACACCGTCGATGCCCCGGTCAACATGCGCGAAGTGCATCGCTTCATTTCCGACCAGGTCTTCGACGGCCCGCTGCTCGAGGAGATCAAGGCGCGGCTGAAGGCGCACCGCATGGCGCCGACCGGCAAAAAGATCGCCATCGTCGGCGCCGGGCCTTCGGGGCTCGCCGCGGCGTTCTACCTGACGCTGCTCGGCCACGACGTGACCATCTTCGAGGCGCGCGAAGAAGCCGGCGGCATGCTGCTCTACTCGCTGCCGCAGTACCGCCTGCCGAAGAAGATGCTGCGGCAGGAGCTCGACGTCATCGAGAGTCTCGGGGTCAAGTTCCGCTTCAACCAGAAGCTCGGCGCCGGCGTTTCGCTCGACGTGCTCGAAGCCGAGAACGACGCCGTCTTCCTCGCGACCGGAACCTGGAAAGCGATGACCGCCGGCATCACCGGCGAGGAATCGCCGAACCTCTGGCACGCGATTCATTTCCTCGAGCAGGTGGCGCGCGAAGAGCCGACCAACATCGGCAAGAAGGTCGTGGTCATCGGCGGCGGCAACGCCGCGGTCGATTCGGCGCGCACCGCGCTGCGCCTCGGTTGCGAGGTGACCATTGCTTACCGTCGCGAGCGCCAGGACATGCCGGCCATCCCCGAAGAAGTCATCGACGCCGAAGCCGAAGGCGTCAAGCTGATGTTCCTCGTTTCGCCGCAGCGCGTCGTCACCGACAGGGACAGCCGCATCACCGGCATCGAGCTGATGCGCACCCGGCTCGGCGATTTCGCTCTCGACGGCCGGCGCCGGCCGGTGTCCACCGGCGAGCTGACCATTCTGCCGTGCGACAACATCATCCTCGCCATCGGCGAGCGGCCCGACGCCGAGCCGCTGCGCCGCTGCGGCATCCACGTGCGCGAGAACGACACGGCAGCCGCCGACTGGGTGACTTACGAAACCAACCGGCCGCGCGTATTCGCCGGCGGCGACCTCGTTACCGGCGCGTCGAACGTCTCATCGACGATGGCCACCGGCAAGGACGCGGCGCGCGCCATCGACAGCATCCTCACCGGGCAGAACCGATTCGCGGAACTGCTGCAGACTTTCGAGGTGCCGCAGGTCGTTCCCGACGAGCCGGAAGGCGGCGCCCGGAATGTCTCGCGCGAACTGACGCCGGAGCAGCGCCGGATGAGCTTCGAGGAAGCCATGCTCGGGCTGACGCAAGCCAAGGCCGTGGCGGAATGCAGCCGCTGCCTGCGCTGCGACGTTCATGAACTGGCTACGGTAAAGGAGTGAGGACATGGCGAAAGTGATCACGCTGAAAATTGCCGGGACCGAGTTCAAGACCGGCGAGGCGACGACGATCCTCGAACTGGCGCGCGCCCACAAGATCTTCATCCCGACGTTATGCAACTTCAAAGGGCTGTCGAACGTCGGCGCCTGTCGCCTGTGCATGGTCGAGGTGCGCGGCGTGCCGCGCCTGCTGCCGGCCTGCGCGACGCAGATCGCCGAAGGCATGGACGTCACCGTCGATTCGCCGCGCCTCGCGAAATACCGCAAGATGATCCTCGAGCTCCTGTTCGCCGAACGCAACCACGTCTGCGCGGCCTGCGTCTCGAACGGTCACTGCGAACTGCAGGGGCTCGCGCAGCGGCTCGGCGTCGACCACACGCGCTATCCCTACCGCTTCCCGAAGTACCCGTTCGACGCCTCGCACCCGAAGTTCAATTACGACGCCAACCGCTGCATCCTGTGCACGCGCTGCATGCGCGCCTGCGAAGAGGTCGAGGGCGCGCGCACCTGGAACGTCATGGGCCGCGGCATCAACTCGGTGATGGTCACCGACTTGCACCAGGCCTGGGGCAGGTCGCCGACCTGCACCTCGTGCAGCAAGTGCGTGCACGTCTGCCCGACC
>CAIXAY010000333.1 GCA_903917505.1 uncultured beta proteobacterium
ACCAGAATCATGTCCTTCTTGCGATCGACGATGCGCACGAAACCTTTTTCGTCCATCACCGCGACATCGCCGGTGCGCAGGAAACCGTCCGCCGTGAACGCGTTGGCGGTTTCTTCCGGGCGCTGGTAGTAGCCTTTCATCACCTGCGGGCCGCGCACGCAAAGCTCGCCGCGTTCGCCGAGCGGAACATCGACGCCGGCGTCGTTGCGGATCGCCACGTCGGTCGACGGCACCGGCAGGCCGATCGAGCCGTTGTATTCGGGAATGTCGAAGGGATTGATCGTCGCCGCCGGCGAGGTTTCGGTCAGCCCGTAGGCTTCGATCAGGGGGATGCCGGTGACCTGCTTCCACCGCTCGGCGACGGCCTTTTGCACGGCCATGCCGCCGCCGAGCGAAATTTTCAGCCGGGAAAAATCGAGCGCCCTGAACGCCGCGTTGTTGAGCAAGGCATTGAACAGCGTATTGACGCCGGTAATCACCGTGAAGGGATAATTGCCGAGTTCGGCGACGAAGGCCGGGATGTCGCGCGGATTGGTGATCAGGAGATTGCTGGCGCCGACCCGGATGAAGGTGAAGCAATTGGCCGTCAGCGCGAAGATATGATAAAGCGGCAGCGCGGTGACGACGAACTCGTCCGAGTCGGAAATTTCCGGCTTGATCCAGGCATAGGCCTGCGCGATGTTGGCCAGGATATTGCGGTGCGTCAGCATCGCGCCCTTGGACAGCCCGGTCGTGCCGCCGGTGTACTGGAGGAAGGCGATATCCTCGCGGCGCACCGGCACCGGCTTGAAGCCGCCACGCGTACCCTGCGCCAGGGCCGCGGGAAAATCGACGACGCGCGGCAGTTTCCACGCCGGGATCATCTTCTTGATGTATTTGACGACGAAGTTGACGATCTTGCCCTTGGGAAAGCCGAGCATGTCGCCGAGCCGGGCAATGACGATGTGCTTGACCGCGGTGTGCGCCAGCACCCGCTCGAGCGTGTGCGCGAAATTTTCGAGAATGACGATCGTCTCGCAACCCGAATCCTTCAGCTGATGCTCGAGTTCGCGCGAGGTGTAGAGCGGGTTGCAGCTGACCACCACATAGCCGGCGCGCAAGGCGCCGAGCATGCACACCGGATACTGCAGCACGTTGGGCAGCATGATCGCCACGCGCGAACCCTTGGCCAGCTTGAGATCGGTCTGCAGATAAGCGGCAAAATCGCGCGCCTGGCGGTCGAGCTCGGCGTAGCTCAGCTGCGCGCCCATGCAAATGAAAGCGGCGCGATCGGCGTACGTGCCGGCGCAGCTGTCGAACAATTCGCCGAGCGACGCGAATTCGTCCGGGTCGATTTCGGCGGGCACGCCCTGTTGATAACTCTGCAGCCAGATCTTGTCCACTTGTCATCCTCCGAAGATCTCCGCGACGCGCGGCCGCGCCCGAACAAAATCCGCGCCGATATGCCGGTCCCCGGCGCGCAGATATTATTCCAATCGGCTGTTGAAAGAAAGCCGGTCCAGCGTGCACGAATCAGCGCACTTCGAGCAATGTCGCATCGGCAAAAATAATTGCGCCGCGCACGGCGCGCCGCGGGAAAACGGCCGCCGCGGCCTGGCAATAGACGCGCACCTGCTCCTCATACGCGGCCAGGCGCGCGGTGTCGCTGTGCGAGCTCTTGTAGTCGAGCACCCACAGGCCGCCGTCGGACGCATTGAGTTCATTGAATTCGACCAGGCGATCGATGCGCTGCAATTGCCCGTCGCTGCCGGCGAGCTCGATTTCGTTCCAGGCCCGGCGATAACGCGCCGCGTCGAAGAAGCGTTGCAAGCCGGGCGCCGCGAGCAGCCGCTCGGCGACCGGCAGAACGCGCCGGTATTCGTCGTCGGAAAAACCGAGCTGCGTCCACCAGCCCGCTGCGCCGAAGCCGCCGGTGCGTCTTTCGAGCAGGGCGTGCAGCAGGATGCCGAAACGTTCGCCTGCATCCGGCCTGCGCCGGCGTTCGCCGACCGGCGGCAGCGGCGGGCACGCGCCAGATACGTTCGACGCAGCCGCATCGGCGACCGCCAGCGCGACCTGCGGCAAGGCGCCGCCGTAGCTCAGGCCGCCGCCGAGCTTCTGCACCGCGGACTCGAGCAGGCGGTAAGGCGTCGCGCCTCTATCCTTCGCGCTTTCGCTGCCGCTCGCAAGAAACACCTGGCGCGCGCGCGTGATCGCCACGTAAAGCAGGTTCAGCTCCTCGCGTTTGGCCGCAGCCACTTCGGCGTCGAACAGCGGCTCTCGCGCCAGGCCATGGTCTTCCTTGCCGCCGTAAAACGAGAAGTGCTGCGGCGAAGCCGCTTGCGGCGGCCAGTCGACGAGAACATCCCAGGGCTCGGGCGGGCGCGGCGCGGCGTTGGCGCCGAGCAGCCAGACGATGGGCGCTTCCAGCCCCTTGGCGCCGTGGATGGTCAGGATGCGCACGCGCCCGGCCGCGACGCTCGCTGCGGCGATCACGCCCTCGTCCGGCGCATCGTCGCCCTCGACTTCGCGCAGGTCGCGCAGCGTGTCGATGAAGCGCGGCAGGCTCGGATAACGGCCGCCGTCAAGGTCGAGCGCGAGCAGCAGCAGCGCGCGCAGATTCGCTTCGACGCTGGCCGTCGCCGCCACCGGAACGGCCAGCCGGTAGCGCGCGATGACTTCGCCCTGATGGTCGATGCGATCAAGCAGGTCGTGCGCCGGCAGGCGATCGGCGGCCGGCAGCCACGCGCCGAGCAGGGCGGCGGCGCGCGCCAGCGCAGCCGAGGCGCTGCCCGCGTCAGCCGCGGCTTGCAGACGCTGCCACCAGGTGCGCTCGCGCCGCGTTGCGAGTTGCATGAGATCGGCATCGCTGCAGGCGAAAATCGGCGAGCGCAAGGCGTGCGCCAGCTTCAGGTCGGCCGCCGGCGTGACCAGAAATTCGAGCAGCGCGACGCAGTCGCGCACTTCGAGCG